>JAYTBK010000267.1:0-4035 GCA_043737035.1 Bacteroidota bacterium
CTTTTTATTATCAGATAGTGTAACTTTGCTAACTTCAATAGTTATAAGCTAAACCTATTTATGCGCACGAGTTATTTAATTATTTTCTGCTTTGTCGCTGCCCTAATTGCGAATGGGCAAACACAAACCGACGCAGCAGGAAAAAAACAAGGGTATTGGAAAAAACGCGATGATAAAGGGAAACTGTTATTTGAAGGTTTATTTAAAGATAATACACCACAGGGGATGTTTAAATATTATTATCCGTTTGACAGTGTGAAAGCAACAATGAATTTTTCACAAAACGGAAATTTGGCCTATTCAACCATGTTTCATCCGTCGGGTAAAAAAATGGCTTACGGGAAATATATTAAAGAACAAAAAGATTCAGTGTGGACATATTTTGATGATAAGGGAGCTTTAATTTCGCGAGAAGCTTACCTGACCGGAAAAAAAAACGGTAAAGAAATAGTTTATTTTCCTGATGGCGTTATGAGTGAAGAGCGAAATTATAAAATGGGAATTCAAGATGGACTCTTTAAATTATATTTTGATAAACAAACTGTAAAAGGCGAAGGAAATTATGTAAACGGAATAATGGAAGGAAAAAACGCCTACTATTATCCTAATGGTGTGGCGGCCGCTACGGGTTATTATAAAAACGGAAATAAAACCGGGCCGTGGATCTATAAAAATTCTGAGGGAAAAGTAAAAGAAAAAGAATTATATAAAAATGGTGTATTAGCTACCAAAATCGAAACGGAAGCTTTTTTTAATAAAAATAAAGCTGCCGACGAAAAGCCTAAAACTACAAACACGTTGACAGTAACTCCAAAATCAAAAGATAAAAAAACAAATAGCGCAACGCTTAAAAAATAACAACTGCAAAAAATAACTTTGAAAAAAATAAATGAGTAAGCTCGGAAAAGTTTTAGTTGCAATGAGTGGAGGAATTGATAGTTCGGTTGCCGCTATGATGTTGCATGAACAAGGTTATGAAGTTATTGGTATTACTATGAAAACGTGGGATTACGAAACTTCGGGCAGCTCTAAAAAAGAAACAGGATGTTGTAGTTTGGATAGCATTAACGATGCCCGTTCAATGGCTGTTACGTTTGGCTTTGCCCATTATATTTTAGATATACGCGCCGAATTTGGTGACCATATCATCAATAATTTTGTAGAAGAATATCTTGCCGGGCGTACACCAAACCCTTGTGTGCTTTGCAACACTCACATTAAGTGGGAAGCACTTTTAAAACGTGCCGATATGTTGGACTGCGAATTTATTGCAACCGGTCATTACGCGCGATTGAGACAAGAGAATAACCGAAAATTAATTTATAAGGGATTGGATCACACCAAAGATCAAACGTATGTGCTTTGGGGATTAGGTCAGGAAAGTTTAAAACGTACGATGTTTCCGCTTGGAGGATTTGAAAAAAAACAGATAAAACAAATGGCAAAAGACGCTGGTTTTATTGATCTTGCAAACAAGAGTGAAAGCTACGATATTTGTTTTGTGCCCGATAACGATTACCGTTCTTTTTTAAAGCACCGTTTACCAAACCTAGAAGCTAGCGTGGAAGGCGGCGATTATTTATACAAAGGAAAAAAAGTTGGTATTCATCGCGGTTATCCTTTCTACACGATTGGCCAACGTAAAGGGCTTGATCTTGCAATGGGTGAACCGGTTTTTGTAAAAGAAATTATTCCTGAATCGAATACAGTTGTGCTAGGAGATTTAGAAGATTTGAAAGAACAGGAAATTAACGTGCGCGATTTTAATTTGATAAAATACCAATCGCTACCCGAAAACTACGTGGCCTTAACCAAAATACGGTATAAAGATGCGGGTAGATTAAGTACGATTGACGAAATTGATGGTAAATTAAATATTATTTTTCACGAGGCGGCAACGGGCATTGCACCCGGGCAAAGCGCCGTTGTTTATGAAGGCGATGATTTAATTGGCGGTGGTTTTATTGACAGGAAACCATTTACGGCACTTTCATGATAAGAAAATTACATATTAATGGGCTACAGAATAAATCATTAATATGTTTATTGCTTATTTTTTTTACAGTTAACCTAAGCTCTCAAGAACATGCATGCGACAGTGCATGGGTAAAAAGTGCAATTCAACTATCATTTACCACAAGCCGTGTAAATTTGGATTCGGCGTTTAATTTACAAAAAGAAGCCCTTGCTTGTGCCACCTCAATTGACTGGAAAAATGGAATGATAAAATGTTATGCGGCCTTGTGCGGATTTGAAAATAAACGGGGAAATTACGCGAAAGCTGCAGAGTATAGTTACACCCAATTAAAACTGGCCCGAGGAGTTTTATCAGAAAGAAAGATAGCATACATATATGGAGAAATTGCTAATGCCGAATGGGGCTTGGGCAAATTTACAGCGGCAAAAGCGAATTACATAAAAGCATTGCAAATAAATGAGAAATGCGAAGATACTACAGGAATTGCACATCACACAGGAAACCTTGGGGCACTTTTATTTGAGGAGGGAAATTACCCGAAAGCCTTAGCGTGTTTTTTAAAAGCTTACAATGTTTGGGAGTCAAAAAAAGAATATGGCGGTATGGCATACCATCTTGGTAACATTGGCTCTTTATATGATCAAATGAAAGAATACGACAAAGCTTTAATTTATCATAAGAAAGGATTGGAAATTGATAAAAATATATTGAAAGATAAATGGGGAATTGCGAGGCACTCTCATGACATTGCAAACACATTAACTTTTATGAAAAATTATACAGCAGCACTACCCTACTATGAGTTGGCTTTAAAAAATATGACTTTTATGAATGATAAGCATACTGTGCTGATAATTCAAAATCAAATAGGGCAATGTTACTTACAATTGGGAAATACTGATGAAGCATTAAAGTATTTTAAACAATCTTATAATAACGCTTTGTTACGAGCATTACCTGATGAAATAATCTATCCTGCAATTTCATTGGGCAGATTTTATAAGCAACAAGGTAATACGGATTTAGTAAACAAATATTTTTTAGAAGCTCAAAAAATAGGCGATAGTGTAACCAATAACGAAATTAAAAAAGAGTTGTACTTAGAATTGTATTTATTGAACAAACAAAAAAATAGTTTTGAAAATGCACTTGCTTTTTATGAAAAGTATCAGCTAATTAATGACAGTTTATATAATGAAAAAAGCACAAAAGAAATTACGCGCCTCGTTATGGCAGATGAATACGGACGAAAATTATACGCCGATAGTTTAAAAACCGTGGTAGATAAAAAATTAACCAACGAAAAATTAAAACGAAATAAGGTTTTCGGAAGTGGCCTTTTAATAATCATTTTACTTTTAATAGGTTTTACGCTCTTTATAACAAACAGGCTCAAATTGATTAATAAACAAAAAAAATTAATTGAACTTCAAAAAGCACACGTTGATGAAAGGCAACGTGAAATGGTAGATTCAATTAATTACGCTCAAAAAATACAGCAAACATTATTAACTAATAACAAAATAATAGAAACTGCTTTTAAAGATTTTTTTATTCTATATAAACCGAAAGATATAGTGAGCGGCGATTTTTATTGGTCGGTACGACATAATGGCAATGTGTACCTGGCAGTTTGTGACAGCACAGGCCACGGTGTGCCAGGAGCATTTATGAGTTTATTAAACAGCAATTTTATTAATGAAGCGATTGTAGAAAAAAATATTGTTCAGCCACATTTAATTTTTGAATACGTTAGAAATCGATTGTGCGATACATTAGGCCAAGATAACCAAAAAGATGGTTTCGACGGTATAATTATAAGTTTTTCAGAAACCTCGATAGAAACTGTAGATAAAGATAATAGCTTTGCAATTAATTATGCCGCTGCAAACAATGCGCCGGTGCTAATTCGCGAAGGGAAATTAATTGAACTTGAAAAAGACCACATGCCCGTGGGAAAAGGCGAGAAGACTGATCCGTTCAGGCTCTTTACTTTTACCGCTAACCCATCCGATCTTATGTATTTATCCACTGATGGTTACGTTGATCAGTTTGGG
>JAYTBK010000268.1:0-19683 GCA_043737035.1 Bacteroidota bacterium
GGCCAGCACGGCCAGTTTCCTGATAATATCCTTCGAGTGATTTCGGAATATCATGGTGTATTACATAACGCACATCGGGCTTATCTATGCCCATACCAAACGCAATGGTGGCAACGATTACATTGATGTCTTCCATTAAAAATCCATCCTGTGTTTTTGCACGTTCCTTAGCGTCGAGTCCGGCGTGATAAGGCGATGCTTTAATACCATTTACCTGTAATGCTTGAGCAATTTCTTCTACTTTTTTACGGCTCAAACAATAAATAATTCCGGATTTGCCGTTATTTTGTTTTACGTATTTTATAATCTCTTTAATTACATTTTGTTTAGCACGCACTTCGTAATATAAATTATCGCGATTAAACGACGATTTAAATAACGTTGCTTCGAGCATGCCAAGATTTTTTTGAATATCCTGTTGCACTTTTGGAGTGGCTGTTGCTGTAAGCGCCATTACGGGCGCAGAACCCAGCTTATCAATGATGGGACGGAGGCGGCGGTATTCCGGACGAAAATCATGGCCCCACTCTGATATACAATGAGCCTCATCTATCGCAAAAAAAGAAATTTTAAATTCAGAGAAAAATTCAATGTTGTCTTCTTTGTTTAAAGTTTCGGGTGCTACATATAAAAGTTTTGTTTTGCCGGAAAGCACATCTTTTTTTACCGTAGCTATTTCCGATTTATTCAATGAGGAATTTAAAAAATGCGCAATGCCTGTTTCGTTGCTAAAGCCACGGATGGCATCCACTTGGTTTTTCATTAACGCGATTAACGGAGAAACTACAATAGCAGTACCTTCGCTCATAATGGCCGGTAGCTGGTAACAAAGCGATTTACCCCCCCCTGTGGGCATTATAACAAACGTATCTTGTTTATTGAGTATATTATTGATAATAGCTTCCTGAGTACCTTTAAACCCACCAAAGCCAAAAAATGATTTTAAAGGCTTAAGTAAATTATGTGTTTCAACTTCTGCAACCATGTTTGTATTGATTAAAATATATGTTTTATTGAGTAAGGGATATTGGTATGTTACTATAAAGATATAACTAAAAAATTGAATGATACAAAACAATTTGACGGTTAAATATTAAAAACGGATTAATTAACGTTAAAAATCGATGAAGCGAGTTTAGCGATTGCTTTTATAATTTTGTGCATACGATACACAATAATGAAAGATTTTAGATTTGAGATGGCTGATGCCGAAACTAAGTTTAACCCTGAATTTGATATTTTACGGGCGTTAGGGACGCAAAGGGTTTAGTTTTTTTGTTCGATTTTTCGGCGAACAAAAAACTAACGCGGAGCGCAGCCCGATGCAGCCCGACCGGGCGTCCAAAACAAAAGTATTTTAACGGTAAATCTTATAAGTTACAATCCATTTTTTTGTAGTGAATTAATAGAAAAATAATGAATAGCAGCGAGTAAAAAATATTGAAATAAAACCGAAACGTATAAAGATCTAGAAACATAAATGTTATTACCCGTATACAAAATACGACGATGAATAAATGCGCACCCCAGGTTTTCATGTGCCACACACCAATTATCGATACAAATTGCAACGTGATGATGATACCAATGATCATAGGCACAAAATCGCCCATGTGCTTGATTGATGGCGTAAAAAGCATTGGAAACGCCAGCAGTGTTAGCACGATTGCGGTAACGGAAAGCACACTTAATATTTTTGGCCTTTGGGCTTTTATCATATACGTAGATGTTTCAACTAAATTTTTTTAATTGGTTCTTATTGCTTCTACAGGATCTAATTGCGATGCGCCATAGGCAGGAATAAAACCGCTAATGATACCAATTAAAACCGAAATTGTTAACCCTAATATTATGTTTGATCGGGTTAATGTTATTTCCATATCAATATTGCCGCGCGCCGCAAAGGTTAACGCATAAATTAAGAGCAACCCAATTATGCCGCCCATGAGCGAAAGAAAAACGGCTTCAAATAAAAACTGGGAGAGGATAAAATAATTTTTAGCACCAAGCGATTTTTGAATGCCAATTAAATTGGTACGCTCGCGTACGGATACAAACATAATGTTGGCAATACCAAAACCACCAACGAGTATAGAAAACCCGCCAATTATTGCACCGGCTATTCCTACAATATCAAACAGGCCATCAAAATTTTTACTGAGTAAGTTTGTTTCGTTTAACGCAAAATTATCGTCGGCTAATGGTTTTAACCCGCGTATGCTGCGCATTGTGCCGGTAAGTTCTTCTTTTAATTGCGCATTTGTAACGCCGGGTTTTGCTTTTACCGCAATAAACGGATCGCCGTTCTCCGACTTAACATCCATAAAAAGACGTGCAAAATTGTATGGCACAACTGCTTGGTTATCCATAGTGTTGCCCAACATGCTTTCGCCTTCTTTTTTAAAAACGCCAATTACTTTGCAATTGCGGCCGGCAACTTTAACGATTTTACCAATAGGAAATTCTTTATTAGCAAACAAACCCTCGGCAATGGCGCTTCCTAAAATTACAACGTTGTAGCCGCCCTCGGCTTCATCTTCTCTAAAATAACGGCCTTCTAAAATATCAAATGTTTTTACTTTTCCGTAACCATAAGACCAACCCGATACTACTGCGTTTTCTACCGTGTTGTTTAGATGTTTAAGTGTTTTACGTGCTGCAATTCGAAAGCCTAAAGCTTCGGCACCTTTTAATTTACGCTGCACCTCGCCCAATTCTTTATACAACGGAACAGGCCTGTTAATATATTTCCACCACGGATAATCGGGGCCAAACGTCCATGGCCACTTCATTACAAAAACCACGTTATCGCCGAGGCTCTGAACGCTTCCGCGGATGTTGCGTTCTAAACTATCAACAATAGTAAAAACAGTAATGATGGCAAATATGCCAATGGTAATGCCCAGTAAACTTAAAAATGTACGAAGCTTATTTGCTATTAAAGCGCCCCAGGCAAACACGATGCTTTCTTTTAAAAGTGCCATTACCATGCTGTAAATATACTTGATATTATAATGCCTTGCAGGGTTTTTGTTTCAGCATTTTGTGCAGAAAATAAAGGGTGTAAATCGAAGGATTACAACATATTGCCTCGACGTTGCTTTAAACGCATAAGGCAATATAATAAACAGACTGCTACCGGCATTATTACCTATTCAACAAAACCGGAGGCATATGCTGCAATGTAGGATAATTGAGGATGTCTAGGTTTGATTGGGGGTTTACAGTGATGGTATTGGTAATTACCTGGCCGTTAACAGCAGTAAATTGTAACGTTAAGGTATTGTCACCTGTAGTTAACGGCACTCGTGTATACGAAATAAAAGCGGGTAAACTTTGCCAGTTCCTAGTATCTGCTTTTTCGGCCAAAGCGCCGGCAATTCCAAGTAATACTCCCGCTGCTTCATTTTCCTTTTTTAATTCCGCTTCTGCTATTTTCTTTAAGGCAATGCGCGAAACAGTTAGTGTCAATTCTTTTAAAAAGCGCTCCTTTAAGGTTTCCCGTGCAATGTAGGTCACGTTTTCAGCCATATCCGGATTATAAGTGTTGCCGTTATGCTGTAAAGTTAAGGTATTAAAAAAGAGAGGTACATCCACGTATTTAGGAAAAGCAACCCGTATCACGTTAAAATCAGCAAGGCTGGAAGGATCGTTTTTTTTCTTTTCGGGTACTGGAAAAGGAATATTAATTGTTCCCGAATTATCGGAAAACACTAAATCGCCCCCAACTCCTTTTACCAAAAACAACATAATTTCTTCCTGTTGTTTTATAGGCGCCAAGCCATTTTCCCAGATAAATAATAACTGATATTTGGAAGTATCTTTAACGGTATTAAAAGGCATGTTGAACTTTGTGCAATACTCGTCGCGCTCGGTATAAAAACCCGATTTATGAGCTGAATTAATTAAATCGATTTTTAACTGCTGAGGTAATTCTGAGCCAAGGTATTCGTTGCTATTATTTTTTATATACAGTTCGTAGGCATTACGATAAGAAATAAAAGCATTGTTATAATCATTGAGTCGTTCATATACAAAGCCCTGCAGTGTATGTGCAAAAGCATCGGACCTATACTTTTTGCCATCCATAAGTTGTTTATCGGCCAGTTCATTTAAACGGATATTGATGCGCTTGGCTTCTACAAGGGCATCTTCATTTAAATTAAGGTACAGATAATTCAATGCTTTATAATAGTTAACCAATACCCTTTCAAAATCTTCACCGCGGTATCGCGTTACGGCTTCATTTAATACTACTGAAGTTGAAACATCGGCTATCACCGATTTTTCTTCCATTAAATTATCGGCCTTATTAAAGTATACATTACTTGAATCGTACTGATGTTGTAAATGATACACTTTTCCTAATTCTAAATACCTTAAGATTTTATTACGTTTAAATGTGAGAAAGCGGGTATTCAACAAATCTTTTTCTGCTGCTTTATAATTACCGTCGTTCAGGTCTTTGTGATAGCCTAAAACCTTGTCGTAATAAGTTCTGCAGGAAACCAGCGAACAAAACAGCGCAAATATTAATAGGCTTTTTTTCAAAAAAAGAAAGGGTAAATGGGATTGAATACTTAAGACGAGGATAAGGGTAATTAAGTTACATTACAAAACATTCCATACAAGATGCACGGAATGTTTAAGGTGTTTTGATGTTAACCTAGTTTTTAATGTATTTGGTAATTTTTTTATCGCCGATCCAAACTACTTCGTTGGTTTGAATATTGGTTAACTGAAGGTTGATTTGGTAATACACTACTTTTTTACTTTTGTAAGAATCAACAATCGAATTAATATCACCTTGCAGCATATAATCAGCGCCCATTTCCAAACCAAACGCTTTCATGGTACTTTGGCTGGCATTGTCCTGTTGGTCGCCACGTTCGCCACGAATCTCGCTACGTTTATCGCCACCTTGTACTAACTTAACCTGCCCCGAATTAATAAATGATTTTTCAAGATCCAACACAAAGGTTTCAGCTTCAATATGCTCATGACTTTTATTTTTTACAAAGCCCACGATTACAATTGGCTTTTTGCCTGTTTTCTCAAGGTGTGAAGCGAGCCATGCTCCTGATTGGCATTCTTTGATGATTTCTTCGGCAGTTAATCGTGAATCTGTATTATTCCAACGACCGCTTAAATCTACCTGATCTTTTTCTGATATGCGTGTTATTTTCCTGTTACAGGCAACTACGCTCGTTATTGCTATTGTGATGCAAATAATGATTAATTTTTTCATAATGTTGATTTTGTTTTTTATCCCAATAGCTATCGGGAGTTTATGGGATAGTCGGTTAGCTTAGGAGTTAGTGTTTGCAAACACGACTATATCATAGAGTTTAAATTAAACGGTGATTGTTTTTTGATTGTAAATATAAATATTAATGTTTTAATATATGCCATAATGTTAAGCCCAGCAAGGCGGTACCGGCAATACCCGCGAAAGGCATCACCCAATTATTTTGATGGTATCCATTGTTCCATCCGTTATTATTGTTCCAACCATTGTTGTTATTCCAACCATTGTTGTTGTTCCAACCATTATTATAGCCATAATACCCGGAATTATTGTATCCCCCAAAGCGTCTGCGGGACAAAATACGGGCCATTCTACGCTCATGATGGCGTGTTGCAGCGAGTTCTTTTCGCTCTTTTTTAGCCTGCACATCATCAATGGCCTTGTACGTATCTTGTATGGTTTGCCCTTCGTTTTTGGTTAGCTCAACAGACTGAGCCATGTATTTTTCACGGCTAATTTGGTAATTTGGGTTTTGATCCGGTAAAAGTGTTACGCTGTCGTTTTGTGCATTTGCACTGATATAGAGCAGTGCTGTTAATGCTATGGAAAAAATAGGTTTCATGATGTTATGATTTATTGTGTTTGCTGGTATAAAGGTATTTCATCAAACGTTGTTCCTGAAATAAATGGGATAAACTGCAAAAACATGTACATCAACTGCAAAAATCACTTTCACAAAGGAAAAGTTAAGGTTTAGGAAATGTTTACTTTTTTTAAAAATGCTTCTTTAAATTCTCTGCCGAGTGGGATTTCCTGATCTTTTATTACGATGTGATCCGAATGTATAGAATGGATGTGGTTTAGGTTAACAATATAGGATTTATAAACTTGGAAAAAAGTTTCTGGTGGTAGTGTGGACCCGAATTCTTTTAAGGTTTTGCGAATCAAGTATTTTTTTTGTGGAGTTTGGATGCTAATGTAATTACCATCAGATTTTACAAACCAAATATCAGTATGTTTTATTTTTATAAAAGTTGTTCCGTCTTTAATAAACACTGTATTTGCAGGCTCGTCGGTTGTTTCTATAACCAGCGGAAAGCTTTGCGTAATAAAGTTAGAGAGTGCAATTTCAATTCCTGTATAAAGGTCGTTTTTATTAAAAGGCTTAACAAGATAGCCATTTGGTATCGTGTGCTTAGCACGTTCAACCGTTGTTTTATCGGCATGAGAAGTAATAAAAATGAAGGGCAATTTATATTTCTCTTTAATGCTTTCCGCTACATCAATGCCATCTTTTTTGTTGCCAAGGTTTATGTCTACTAATACAAGGTCAGTAGTTTTTTCATCCATAAATTTTACCGCCTCATAGTAATTTGTTGCATTCCCAACCACCACATAACCAAGACTCCTAAGTGTATCGCTAATATCTTCAGCAATAATAAATTCGTCTTCTACCACTAAAATCCTTGTTGCCATATTATGAAATTAACGGCTTTTTAAAATCAATAAAACAGTGTGTGCCCTTTTCGTTTTCAAAACGAACAGTTCCCTTTATTTGTTTTGCTAAACCTTTCACCAATTTTAATCCTAAAGAATTTAAAACAGAGACATCGAAATTATCAGGAAGGCCATCGCCATTATCACTTACATGCAATTCCAATTCGTCGGCATTTTTTTCTTTTAGCTCAATCATAATGCTACCCTCATCAGAGTTAATAAAGGCATATTTGTAACTGTTGGTAAGGAGTTCGTTAATAATCAAGCCCAGAGGAATGGATGTGTCTATATCTAGTGCAATGTTATTTGTACGAATAATATGTGTAATGTTTTTTTTCTCATTATTAAAGTTTGAGTCTATCGATTGCACCATCTGTTCAACGTAAGCCTGAAAATCAACGGAGCTGAGGTTTCCGGATTGGTAAATTTTTTGATGAATGAGTGCCATTGAGTTGATCCGGTTTCTGGCTTCGTTCATAATTTTTTTAAGACCGTCATCATTAGTGCGATTGGCCTGTAAGTTTAATAGGCTTGAGATGATCTGTAAATTATTTTTCACGCGATGGTGTATTTCTTTGAGGAGCGTTTCTTTTTCCAGTAGAGAGTTTTCGATAATGCGTTTTTTTTCTTCTGTTTCCAACTGTTGCTGCTCAATGATTCGGGTTGCTTTTTGCGTGTTTTTATAGTTTCTGTAAAACGCAAGGGCTAACAGCAGCGCAAGGGCTAATCCGGCAATCACCAAATAAATAATCTTTCGGGAACTATCCACTTCTGCCTGTTTTTGAAACAGGTCTTTCTGGTAAGTTTTCTGACTTTCTGCCTGTTGCAGACTATCATAACTCAACCGCGACCGAAGCACATGTTGCTGGATGTTTTTTTTTGCAAGACTATCCGTAGCCTGTTTTAATTGCAGGGATATGGCGTAAGCATCTTTATAATTTCCTTTGGCAACAAAATTTTCTTCCGCTTTTTTTAATTTTTTTAAGTGTGAGTCCGGATTCGGAAGAATGGTGACAGATGGAACGAATGCCGGAAACTTTATGGGTTCACGCGCCAAAAGGAACACTTTGTTTTTAAGGGAATCCGCGTTTTGCTTGGTGTATTTATCTTTACTTTTTTGGTGATTGGGATTTTGATCTTTTAATAAAGCGCTATCCGACATTTGTGCCTGCAATGCCCCAATAAGGAAGCACCATAACATTATAAAAACAATGAGTTTCATTTTTTTTAATCGAACCTAAAGATATCTATTACAACAGTATAATGTGGTGTTTGTTCCATTTTTTCAAAAGGTCTATTGTATAGCGTTGTATAATATTTTGTTACGTTGCTGTGCGTTGGTGTGCATTTTTTTAAAGCAAACCGAATCTGTTATAGTGTGTACGCTTACTTTACGCACAGCGCGCAGGTATTAGTATATTTTATGAGCGGATACTATGTATGATGTTTTATTACTAATCAATAAAATGTAAATTTGATTTTTAAACTTCCAAATTGAAAATCCTGTATTTAACTTATATTTTTTTGTGCGTCGCGCTATTTTTACTTGGATGTAAACCAACGCACCGTTATGATAAAAATATAAGGGAATTGGATAGTCTTAAAATTGTGATGGAACAAGCGGTTATAAACTTTAAGGAAATAGATAGTTTGGAATGTTACAACGCGGTTTCTCGCCAAAAAATGTATCATTCTTTCATTATTGAACGCGTAACCGACACTCTTTCAAACGCCGAAGCGAAAGCGTTACAATTGTTTTTTACTACCAAACAACCCCTTAATGATTTTATAAATAAGCGGCAATATTGGCTTAACGAAGCATCCAATGCCAAAAAACAATTAAGTAACTTAACAACCGACCTTAAAAACGATGTAGTTGAACCGGATGACGCTGTTGATTTTATTAACAGAGAAAAAACCACATCAGAAAAAACAATTGATGAACTTAAATTAAACACTGTGTTGGTTGGAAAACATTTGCAAGTTTATCACGTAAATTTACCCGTGGTTGAAACATTAATAAAAAAAAGAAACGATGGAAAATCGCTCGACTAATCCATAAAAATAGAGAACTCGTTGAAAAAATATATTTACATAATTTTTTTAGTTACCAACATTGTAATTAGCGCTAACGCTCAAAAAGGCAACGATTTTGATTTAGCAACTTATTATTATGAACGCAAGGAATACGATAAGGCCGTTGTGTACTACGAAAAACTTTACGATAAAAATCCGGATGCTTTTTATACATACTATTATAAGTGTTTACTGGAACTTAAAGAATACAATAAGGCCGAAAAAATAACGAAAAAGCAAATAAAAATCAGTGATGTAAATGTTTATTTATATGTAAGGCTTGGAAATATTTATAAACTGCTTGGTAACCCAAATAAAGAAAAAGAACAATATGATAAAGCGGTAAAAGAACTAGTTCCCGAACAAAACTCAGTGTTTGCACTTGCTCATGCTTTTGAAGAAGCCGGCTTATTTGAATATGGAATTGAGGTTTACAAAAAAGGACGAAAAGAATTGCAGGACACCTACCCATATTATTATGAGATAGCGGATCTTTATAAAAAGAAAGGCGACTTAAAAGCCATGATAAACGAATACCTTGATGCAATTGAATTTAGGGAAAGCGAGTTGTACACCGCGCAGGCAAACCTACAGCAATCGCTGGGATATGATGATAAAAATGGCGGCTTTAATAATCCATTACTTAAACAGGAATTACAAAAACGCATTCAAAAAAATCCCGACAAAACTATATTTTCGGAGTTTTTGATTTTTTTGCAAAACCAGCAAAAAGACTTCGAAGGGTCTTTTATCCAAAATAAAGCTTTAGATAAAAGGCAAAAAGGCGATGGCACGCGCATGATGGATCTTGCTAAACTTTGTGTTAGCAATGAAAATTACGCGGTTGCAGAAAAATGTTATCAATACATCATAGGCCGTGGCAAAGAAAATCCATATTATGATGTTGCTATAATAGAAAAGCTAAATACAACCTATTTGCGATTAACACAAATAAGTAATCCGGTGCAAACAGAATTAATTGTATTGGAAACCGAACTTGAAGCAACCATACAACAATACGGTGTCACAAATTTAACGCTACCATTAATTAAAAAATCGGCATTGCTTAAAGCATATTATTTAAATAAACAACAGGATGCAATACAAAGCTTGGAAAACACCATTCAAAATTATTCGTTTGAAAAAAACACAATGGCTGATATAAAACTTCATTTGGGAGATATAAATTTGCTTGTAGGTAATATTTGGGATGCATCATTACTATACTCGCAGGTGGAAAAAGATTTTAAGTACGAAGCCATTGGTCAGGATGCAAAATTCAGGAATGCAAAGCTTAGTTATTACGCAAGCGATTTTAAATGGGCAAAAGCGCAATGTGATATTTTAAAAGGCGCTACCAGTAAAGTCACGGCAAATGATGCGCTTGATTTATCGTTAATTATTACTGATGCGATAGGTGTTGATACCAATGATGTTCCTTTGAGTATGTTTGCATCGGCGGAGTTATTAATATTGCAACATCAATACGATAGGGCTATCGCAAGGCTTGATAGCATTAACACGATGTTTAGTGAGCATACTTTAGGTGATGATATTTATTTTAAGAAAGCCGAGATCTATAAGCTAACAAACCGGTATCCGGAAGCCCAAAAAATGTATCAAAATATTGTAGAATTTTATCCCAATGAACTTTATGGAGATGATGCATTATTTAAAGAAGCGGAACTATGCGAAAGATATTTGAATGACAAAGACAAAGCCCGGCAGTTGTATGAAGACATGCTTACAAAATATCCAGGCAGTATATACGTTGTGGAGGCGCGGAAGCGCTTTAGGGATATGCGCGGAGATGTAATTAATTAACCGATATTTAAACCAATAAATAATGTTTGCATGAAAAAAACACTCGTTTCCCTTATTTTATTTTCCGCGCTAAAAGGCGCGTTTGGCCAAGAACAAGCCATACAAATTACGCCGGTGGTGCAATCGGCCGTTATCTATTTAGATGGCGCTGAGCTCTACCAAACCAAACAGATAGCACTAAATGTCGGGCGCACGCAAATTACATTTAATGGAATTTCATCCAAAGTTATTTCAAAAAGCATACAGGTTACGGCGGGCGGCGACGTAAATATATTATCGGTTACCGATAAATTAAATTTTATTGATGCCGTTGAAAACTCGCCAAAAACAAAAAACATAAGCGACTCGGTTAAATTATTAAATGATAATTTGGTTCAGCTGAGCCTTGAAAGGGAAGCCTATGAGACGGAAAAAGACATGCTATCGAAAAATAAATCCATTGGCGGTCAGGATAAGGGCGTTTCTATTGCGGAACTTAAACTCGCCTCGGATTTTTACAGAAGCAAAATAAAAGAAATTAATGTTGAGGTTTATAAGATTGATAAAAAAACAAACTCGGCAAACGAAATTTTAAATAAACTTAATAAACAGTTATTTGAATTGAGCGGATCGCCAAGTGGCCCCACTGCCGAAATAGTTGTATTGGTGTCGAGTGCAACAAAACAAACAATTTCTATTGATCTTAAATATTTAGTTTCCGACGCTGGTTGGGCGCCAAGTTATGATATCATTACGGAAGATGTAAACAAACCTATTACTCTAAAATACCGAGCGAAGGTGTATAATAACACCGATGTGGATTGGAAAAATATTAAGATAAAATTGTCGACGGGCGATCCTATGCAAAACGCTTCCAAGCCAATACTTGAAGACTGGTTTTTAAATTTTGATAACATGTCGTATAATAATGAGGGTAAGTCAAAAAACAAAAGTTCCAACTTATCTAATCAAAATTTATTGAACAGTAAAAAAGGACAGGCCGAATATCAACAGTATTACAGCAACAATTCGGAGGCAGACGATTTCCAAAAAACTGATCGAATTGCGCAGACTGCGGTTGTGTTAGAAGAACTCGAAATATCTGATTTAAGTGCCGAATTTGATATTAAAACCGAATATACAATTCCATCGGATGCTAAACCTTATATCATTGATGTAACATCTTATAATCTGCCTGCAACTTATAAATATTTTAGCATACCAAAGGCGGATAGAAGCGCGTTTATGCTGGCACGTATAACGGGCTGGGAAGAACTGGAACTCGTTGCCGGCCAAGCGAACGTATATTTAGGCGGAACATATGTTGGCCAATCATATATCAATACAAAAAGCACTAACGATACGCTTGATTTGTCGGTGGGCCGTGATAATAAAATTGTGGTTTCACGGGCGCAATTAAAAGATTTTAATACAGAAAAAATTATAGGCAACAATAAAAAAACAACGTATGCTTATGAAATTATTGTAAAAAACAATCGCAAAGCACCAATTGTTATTGATGTGGAGGACCAGCTACCGGTTTCGCAAAGCAGCGATATAACCGTTGAAACCATTGAAATATCAAAAGGCGATTTAAACCCATTAACAGGAAAAGTTAAGTGGACTTTAACGATTGAACCAGGAGAAACAAAAAAAATAAATTTATCTTTTTCAGTAAAATATCCGCGTAACAAAACAGTGCAACTCAAAAAATACAGAACCATATCGGCACCAACATTTTAAAATTATGTATATATACAGCATAACCGTAAGTATTGATAAAGCAGTAAGTAACGAGTGGCAACAGTGGATGAAAAACACGCACATACCACAGGTTATGGCAACCGGTAACTTTACTGATTATAAAATGTGCAAGGTTTTAAATGTGGAAGACGAAGGAGAAACCTACTCGACGCAATATTCATTTAATGAAATGAAAGATATTGAAGCATATCAAAAAGAAGATGCTCCGCGATTACAAGCGGATATGAAAAGCTTATATGAGGGTAAATATGTAGCGTTTCGAACACTTTTGCAGATTGTATAACAATGAAATTTGTGCAATTAATAATTTTATTTGTTTTTTGTTACCATCTACACGCGCAAAAAATTTTGGTTATTGATGTTTTTACTTTAGGTCATCTTAAACGTTTTCACATTTCCCAGAACACTTCTATAACTTATAAAGTTAAAGGAAGTGTTTATCGGCAAACAAATACTTTAACCGATATGCAGGATAGTGCGCTCTATTTTGAAACAGGTGAATTGATTTATTTAAAGGACATTAAAAAAATTATAATTAACCGATCGAATTTTTTGACTAGAAAACTCTCCACATTTTTTAGACTTGCAGGCATTGGATACATCGCAATTGATGCGTTTAACAATAGCATTAATAACGAAAGCCCTATTTTTAAAGAACAGGTTTTAACGGTTGGAATGGTATTGTTTTTAATTGGTGAGGTTATACACATTGCCAATAAAAAAAGAATTAAAATTAATAAAAATCATACGTTAAAAATCTTCGACTTAAGTCCTAACTAACAATGGCATCACCTGTAAAAGCAAAAAAACATTTAGGACAACATTTTTTAATTGATCTGAATATTGCACAAAAAATAGTAAACGCTTTACCTCAAAATAATTTAGCGACGTTGGAAATTGGTTCGGGCACAGGCGCACTAACCCAATACCTTATAGAAAAAAATAATTTTACCGCTTTTGATGTCGATGTTGAATCCATTGATTTTTTGAAACAAAAGTATCCCGCGCACGCTGATAAAATTCGGCTACAAGATTTTTTAGAAGCTGATTTAGGTTCGTATGCGGCAAACGGAAATTTTAATGTCATCGGAAATTTTCCGTATAATATTTCCACCCAAATTATGTTTAAAGTTTTAGATTATCGCCATCATGTAAATTCGTTGGTTGGCATGTTCCAGAGGGAAGTTGCGCAGCGCATTGCCGAAAAACCCGGCAGCAAAGCATACGGAATTTTAAGTGTCTTGCTGCAGGCTTTTTTTAAAATAGAATATTTATTTACGGTAAGCGAGCATGTTTTTAATCCGCCGCCTAAGGTAAAATCGGCAGTAATTAGATTAACCCGAAATGAAGTTAATCAATTAGATTGCGATGAAGATTTGTTTTTTAAAGTGGTAAAAGCATCGTTCAACCAAAGGCGTAAAACAGTTCGAAATTCGGTTAAAACGCTCAGTGGCAAATGCATAATCGAATCCATTTACCTTGATAAGCGTGCCGAGCAATTATCGGTTAAGGAATTTGTGTCCCTTACAAATTCCATACAAAACGCGCAAGAAAAACAGTAAAAACGGTTTACGTCAATACAGTTTAAAACACGTTATCTAATCGAACCGAAAAATCTTTTCAATGTCGGTGTTATTATCGTGTATAACTTCCAAATCGGTAATAAGGCCGCTGTTTATGCCGTAAACCCAAGCGTGTAAATGTAATTCGCGGGTTTTCCATGCTTCCTGCACAATAAAAGTTTTAGCAAGATTTCTTACTTGCTCAATTACATTTAACTCGGTTAACCTGTCGGTTCGTTTATCGAGGTCTTCAATACTTTCGAGTTCCGCAGAGTATTTGTTGTAAACGTCTTTTATGTTTCGAAGCCAATTATCAACAAAGCCATGTCGCTTATTACTTATTGCCGCTTTTATTCCACCACAACCATAATGGCCGCAAACAATTACATGTTTTATACCTAATATATTTACGGCATATTCTAATACGCTAAGCATATTCATATCGGTATGCACAACCAAGTTCGCAATATTGCGATGTACAAATATTTCGCCGGCGTCGGTATTGGTTACTTCGTTCGCGGGTACACGACTATCGCTGCAACCTATCCATAAATAATCGGGTTTTTGCCCGAGCGAAAGCTTTTTAAAATACAATGGGTCTTCAAATTTTTTCGATATCGCGTATCGCTTATTGCCCTCAATCAATTTTTGGTAAGAGTTATTCATAAATTATTTTATCAATTTTTGTAATTAGAAAATTTAAAGAGTTCAACATCAATGGCGCGTTTTTTACTATTTTTTACAAAATCGTTGATCACATCTCTGGCATCGCGGTTAATATGTTTATTAATACTTCCATCAATAATCACTTTGCTGTCGTTATCAATGTCTCTAAAAAAAGTAATTAAAAAACCTTTATTGAAAAACGTAACATGTTGCGGTAGTTTTAAAAGATAGTACAATCTTCCATCCATTGTTTCGCTGCTCGATTCAAACGAAAAACGAATGTTATCCCGAATAATAAATACAACCGAAACCAAAATGCCGACGCATACTCCTTTTAACAAATCAGTTAAAAGCATGACAACTATGGTAATGATAAACGGAATAAATTGTTCCATACCCGATTTATATTGCTGTTTAAAAATTACTAAGCTGGTTAACTTAAAACCTGTTGCAATTAATATTGCTGCAAGACATGCCGTTGGTATTAACGCCAACAAGTTAGGAAGGAACAATACTGTAATTAATAGCAGGGCTGCATGGATCATAGCCGAAGCTTTTGATTTTGCGCCTGCACTTATGTTTGCCGAACTTCTTACAATAACCGATGTAAGAGGAAGGCCGCCGATAAGGCCACAGGAAATGTTACCAACACCCTGCGCAAGCAGTTCTTTATTCGTATTTGATTCATGTTTTTCGGGATCGAGTTTATCTATTGCTTCAATTCCAAGCAATGTTTCTAAACTGGCAACAGCAGCAAGAGTAACAACAATAATCCAAAATTTAGACGAACTGATTGCGCTAAAGTCAGGAAAAAAGAGATTCTCTTTTATATCGTTAAAATTTAAAATCGTTGGCAGGTTAACTAAATGTTGGTCCTCAATTGTAAACATTGGAAAACCTTTAAATATAATGGTTAATAGCACACCAAACACTACTACCAACAACGGACCGGGTATATTTGAAAGGATTTTATCTTTTTTATAAAACGATTTTTCGGCAATAAACATAACAGTAAACGAAACCAACCCCACAACGACAGCTCCGGGTGTGATAAAATTTATCATATTAATCAGTTCAGAAAACGAGTTCTGCCCATCGTGCTGAAAAAATTCAAAATCGCCTTCCGGATCTTTATCATAGCCTATTAAATGCGGTATTTGTTTAATAATTAAAATGATACCTATACCTGCAAGCATGCCTTTTATAACAGCGTTTGGAATATAATTGCCAATGCTGCCCGCCTTTAAAACGCTCAATATAATTTGTAACACACCAGCAAATACTACAGCGGCCAGAAATATCTCATAACTCCCGAGCTGAGCGATTGACGCAATTACAATGGAAGTTAGGCCGGCGGCAGGGCCCGAAACGCTATACCGCGAACCGCTAAGTGTTGTTACAAGTATACCCCCTACAACACCAGCAATAATACCCGAAAATAACGGAACGCCGCAGGCCATTGCTATTCCGAGGCATAGTGGCAACGCAACTAAAAACACCACTATCCCTGATTTTAAATCAGAAAATACATTTTTTTGAAACATAAAAAGTTTTTAAGATTAATTTAATAAGTGAAAAATCTTTGCACAGAATTTCGCAAAGTATTATTAAACTAAGCCTTTGGAGGTGGTATCAAAATGTCTGAAGGATGGCTAAAAAACATAAATATTGGGATGTGCCATGTAAGTTCACTACCGGTTTGAATCCTGCAACTTAAAACAGCATCATTATAAAAAAATTCATCACAACCACATTCTTTCTCATTAGCTTTCTCTTCTTCTTCCGAAGTTGGATTGTCGGTGCTTTGAGCCTTTGTTACTTTGGAATTTTTATAAAGGCTTACGATTGCCGGTTGCATAGTTAACGTAACCAAACATATGATTAAAAAATAAGCCGATATGTTTTTAATATTAACGCGCACCAGTATAAAAGTAGAATATAAAAAGTAAAAAACACAATTTAGACGTTAAACATTTGGAGTCTTAAATTTTACGTTTTATTTGCTTAAATTTAACTATAAATTAACGTGTGTTATAATAAACTCGACTGCTTATGTACAAATTTTTAATGTTATGCGCGCTGTGTTTGTTTTTGGACGCTTGCAAAAAACAGCCGGGGGAAGGCGGATTTGCATCTATAGAAGGAAAAGTTTTTGTAAAAGATTATGATACGTACTTTTCGTTTTTAACAGGACAATATTATTTGCCGGGCGAAAATGTTTTTATTATTTACGGCGATGGAACCGAGGTTGGAAATTCGGTTAAAACATCTTACGACGGATCTTTTAAATTCAATTATTTAAGAAAAGGCACTTACCGCATTTTTGTAGTGGGTGAAGATTCAGCGTTTGCGCGCCGTTCGAACCCTAAAGAAACATTGGTTAAAATTAATATTACCGAAAAAAAACAACAGGTAAAGTTGGAAGATCTCATTATACTTAAATAATGGACCGAATAAAACATCGTTTTTTTCTTTTAATTTTTGTTGTTTGTAAGCTTACAATATTCGCGCAAAAAAATAACGACGCCGGTTTGTGGGCAACATTTACCGTTCAGCATGCAATTTCCAAAAAAATTAATTTAGTGGTTGATCAGGAATTTCGTTTAAAAGAAAATTACCAGCGCATCAATTTGTTTTACACCAATGCGGGATTAGATTATAAATTAAATAAATTTATTAAGATAAGTCCTTCTTACCGCGCTATTCAAAAAAGGAGGCTTAACGAAACATTCAGTTATAGGCACAGGTTGATGTTAGACGTTGCTGCAAAAAAAAAGTTTCAGCAATTTACTTTTAGCGAACGCGTCCGTTACCAATGCGAAGTTCAGGATTTTAACACCAGCAGAAAAGGAAAACTTATCGAGCAGTTTTTGCGGTTTAGAACAGATTTAAAATATAATATCAATAAACGGGTTACACCATTTATTTCGTGTGAATTGAGGTGTCAAATTAGAGCATCGCGCGGCGATGGGCGGCTTTATGATAAAGGGTTTCATCGCGTAAGGAACATTATAGGAACCGATGTGATAATCAACAAAAAAAACACGCTTAGTGTATATTATCTCGCGCAGTATGAATTTAATATTTCTACTCCCGAAAGCATTTATATTTTGGGAGTTGCGTACGCGTTAACATTATAATTTAGACCCAAATTAAATTTGCTTGCTCAAAACATTTGCTACTTTTGGCCGTAAACGAAAACAATGTAAATGTTGTTCTTTATACTTTTATTCATAAATTTAAGGTTAATTTAATATTATTTTTATTTTAAGTTTATACAATGTTTAAAAAAAGTACAATTCTGTTGTTTTGTGTTTTGGCTAAAGTGGTTTCCGCACAGTGGAATGCTAATTTAACGCTTAATACACCCATTTGTGTTGCTGCAAAAAACCAAGATAATTTACATTCCGTAACCGATGGAAAAGGTGGTGCAGTAATGGTTTGGGGCGATAACCGCAATCCAATAACATATAATAAAGATATTTATGTACAACGCATTACTAAGGGTGGAATTTTAAAATGGGCCACGGATGGTATTGCAATATGTACTAACACGGCAACACAAAGTAGCTCAGCCATTACGGATGCTGGAAACGGAAATGTAATTATAACATGGGAGGATAATCGAACGGGGAGTTATGATATTTACGCACAAAAAATTGATTCGTTGGGCAACTTGCTGTGGCAGGTAGATGGCATTGTGGTTTGTTCCAAAAGTAACAATCAAAAAAACCCAAAAATTATAAGCGATAATGCCGGCGGTGCCATTATTGTGTGGGAAGATTCCGTGGGGTTTTATTACGATGTTTATGCACAAAAAATAAATGCTTCCGGCTCGTTATCTTGGGGCGCATCAGGTGTTGGAGTATCTATTGCCTCCAACAGCCAAATTAATCCTCGAATTGAAATAGACGGAGTTGGGGGTGCATTTGTAACGTGGCAGGATAAACGAAACAATATTGATTACGATATTTACGCCCAACATCTTACGGGTGCGGGCGCCGTAACGTGGACGGCTAATGGAATAGCTATTTGCTCTTTTGCTAATACACAGGCTAATCCGCGAATTGAACCTGATGGCGCCGGCGGTGCCATTATTGGTTGGATTGATAAAAGAAATGGCATCGATAATAATATTTACGCACAACGACTCAACGCAGTTGGTGCCAGCCAATGGGCCGCAGGAGGTGTTGTGGTTTGCAATGCAGCCAACAACCAAAGCGCTTTGGATTTTAAATACCTTGGTTCGGGCGGAATGGTATTCGCTTGGAAGGATGAACGAAGTAACACTATTGCAATCTATTCGCAAATGGTTTCGTTAACAGGCGCACCGCTGTTAACCGCCAACGGTATTTTAATATCAAATAGTTTAAAAGCTTTAAATCCCAATGTTATTGGTGATGAGAATGGAGGAGCCATTATTGCATGGGAAGATTCGGTTGGTAACAGTTGGAATATAAAATCGCAAAAACTAAACGCGTCGGGCGTTATTCAGTGGAGTTCAGGTGGCACTACGGTATCAATGGCAGTAGAAAATCAAACCAATGTAGGGCAGGTTAGTGATAATAGCGGTGGGGCAATATACGCTTGGCAGGATCACAGGAACGGAACAAATGATGATATTTACTCGCACAGGTTGCTTACAAACGGAATTACTGCAAATAATAAAGAAACAATGGTTTTAGATTTTATCAGTGCCGTGTGTTTTCCAAATCCAATTAATAATAATTCCGTAATTAGAGTAGGCGAAATTAACGGAGCCTGGAACCTTCATATATTTAACGCCTTCGGAAAATTAATCATATCACAATACATTGACAGCGGAAATATATTTGCATTGAGCAATTTAATTAGTAATGCCGGCGTTTATTTTTACACCGTTAATCCGGGAAATTCAAACAAAATTATTAAAGGAAGTTTTATTAATAGCAATACCAATTAAAAAATGTGGTTAACAACGGCAAGTTTGCACAAACCTAAACCTAAATTTATTTAACACAATGAATCGTTTGCCGCTAATCTTACTCTTTCTTGTTTGTTTTTGCGTTGCCGGAAATTCACAAAGTA
>JAYTBK010000269.1:0-4018 GCA_043737035.1 Bacteroidota bacterium
AGAAGCGCATACATTTCAATCAGGCATCAACACAAAAATTAGTTTACGAACCGAAAAAATTGATGGAAATGTTGATCACAGAAAAGAGGCTGACCCAAAAAAGAATTTAATTGATAAGATTATTCAATCAGATCCGGGAAGGATAAAACTTGGTTCAAATAAATTTTTCACACCCGCTGTGGATGCCAAGCAAAGTTTATTGGAAAATGAACACTTGGTTACTGAAACTTTAGCCAAAATTTACGCCCTGCAAGGTAATGTTTCTAAGGCAATTCGCGCTTATGAGATATTAAGTTTGAAATTTCCGCAAAAAAGTGTTTACTTTGCATCCCTTATACAAAAATTGAAATTAAAATAAATAAATTATGCAGGCAATTTTAACCATAGCAATCATTATAGTATGCGTTCTTTTAATACTGGTAGTACTTGTGCAAAACTCCAAAGGTGGCGGTATATCGAGTAATTTTTCGGCAGCAAATCAAATAATGGGTGCACGCCGTGGAACTGATTTTATTGAAAAGACTACTTGGACACTTGCCATCATGCTGTTAGTGTTAAGTTTGTTATCAACTCCTAAAAAAGCCGGTACGGTTGATTCGTCTGATACGGAAGGCTCACGAACAAAAGAAAAAGCTAACACTATCGGCACCAAACCAACTCAACAACCTCAACAAGGTGTTCCTGTTGTTCCAACGAAATAATTTGATCTGTAAAAAAGCAAAAGCAGCGTTCAATACGTTGCTTTTTTTATGCATTAACAATTGCTTTAGCCTTATTTTTAGTGTTAAATAAAATCCTTTATTTATATTAGTGCATTGTAACAATCAATATCAGTAACGCAATGTCGAAGCCGAGCACCCACAAACCACAACCTGCAACCAACGATACTAATACTAATATTTACGATACGTATATTAAAGGTAAGGAACTGTATTATTTAATGGGAATTATAGCCATCGTGTGTTACCTGGTTTTCACCGATTTTATAAATCTAAAAAAAGTATATCTGTTCAAAGATATTGGGAGCGACTCGTTAAATATTTATTTTCCATGGCTTGCCAGCACTTCCGATTATTTAAAAACCGAAAGTAGTCTGGGATGGTCGTTTTCCCAAGGAATGGGACAAAACTTGTTTCCACTATCTATTGGCGATTTTTTCTCTAATTTTTTAACCTGGTTCGATAAATCTAAAATTCCTTACGGACTTGTATTTATGGAAATCACAAAAATTTTCTTAGCTGGCTTTGTATTCTATAAATTTTTAAATGAATTAAAACTTTCAAATTATGCCTCGTTGTTGTTTGGTGTTTTATATGCTTTTTCGGGTTACGTCATATTAGGAGGTTGTTGGACTATTTTTTCGTTAGAAGCGGTTTACGCCGCACTTATTTTATATGGTTTTGAGCGCTGGCTGAATCATCAAAAATTTGTATGGTTGGTGCTTGGCATTACGTTTCTCACACTTCTGCAACCGTTTTTTTTATTCATGTACACGCTTCTTTTAGCGGCTTATGCAATTGTAAGGTATTACGATGTAAAGGAAAAAAACACCAAACTTTTTTTAATATTTGTCGGCAAAACCATTGGGTTATCTGCCCTTGCAGTGTTTATAGGATCATACCAACTGCTTGCCGATTTGCTCCAATATAGCGAAAGCCCGCGGGTTGGAGGCGAGGCAAGCTTATTTGCCCGCTTACAACAAGCGCCAATGTTTGAATTAGCAAATCCGCAATTGCGTTTTTCAACGGTGTTTAGAAGCTTTGGCAGCGATATGATTGGTACCGGTAACGATTATTTGGGCTGGCAAAATTATTTAGAGTCGCCACTTTTTTATTGCGGTATATTTTGTTTGGTTGTGTTTCCACAGTTTTTCGGTTTTCTAACCAAACGCCAAAAGTATTTTTACGGCGCGCTAACGCTTATGTTTTGTCTCCCGATCTTTTTTCCGTTTTTCCGCTTTGCTTTTTGGGCTTTTACCGGTGATTATTATAGAACGTTTTCATTGGTAATAATTTTATTGCTGCTTATGTTTTCAGCCAGAGCGTTACATTTCATCGAGTCACAGGGCAAAGTTAATAAGGTTGTTTTGTGCGTTACCGTGTTGTTTTTATTATTTCTGTTATATACTCCCACTTCTCAATTTAAAACGTTTGTTAATCCGGGTTTGCGTTCTTTCGCAGCTTTTCTTGTGTTAATTTATGCAGCCCTTTTATTAGGTTTGAGTCAAAAATCCATGCGTCACGTTTCTAAAATCGTATTGCTTCTGTTTTGCATTATCGAAATTGGGTATTTTTCTAACATTACGGTTAATAAGCGCGATGTAGTTACTAAGCAGATGCTTAATGATAAAGTTGGATACAATGATTATTCGATGGAAGCTATAAATTACATAAAACAAAACGACAAAAGTTTTTTTCGTGTAAATAAAGATTACAGCTCAGGGCCAGCAATTCACGCGAGCCTTAACGATGCTAAGGTTCAGGGATTTTACGGCACACCATCTTACTTTTCTTTTAACCAAAAAAATTATATTAAATTTTTAGGCGACTTAAATGTAATTGATGTTAAAGAAGAAAATTCTACACGTTGGGCGAAAGGTTTAGGAGATCGGCCGCTTTTATTTTCGCTTGCAAGCGGAAAGTATTGGTTATCAAAGCGACCTGATAATGCTGTGGCAAACATGGGTTTTGATTCTGTAGCAAAATTTGGAGATGTAAAAGTGTATAAAAATAAGTTCGCTTTACCTTTTGGCTTTACTTATAATAAAATAATTAGCGAAATCGAATTTAAAAAATTGTCGCCGTCACAAAAAGATTTTTGCATACTCAGGGCATGTGTTGTTCCTGAGTTAGACAAAAGTTCATTTTCCGGCTTACCGTATTTTGCGTTAGCCGATACAATGGCACCTTTTACTTTTGATAGTTATGCCGCCTACATAAATGACTTACAAAAAGATAAATTTGTTATCACTAAATTTTCGGAAAACCATATTACAGGAAAAGTAACGACGCCACAATCTAAAGCATTGTTTTTTTCCATTCCTTTTGATGAAGGTTGGAAAGCCACCGTTAATGGCACTGATGTTAGACTTTACCGACTTAATTGCGGTTTAACCGGCCTTGCAACAGTAAATGGAAATAATGAAGTTACGTTGCATTTTACCCCACGGTATAAAAAAGCCGGAGGTTTAATTTCTATTTTTTCTATTTTTATTTTTGTTGGATTAATAGCACTAACCTATTTTAGAAGCTGTTCCAAAAATAATATTTCCGCCAAATGAAAATTTTAGTCACGGGCGGAAATGGTTTTATCGGAAAAAATATCAAGGAATCATTTCTGGCGAAAAAATATAGTATAGTAGCTCCATCGCGTACAGAACTCGATTGTAGTGACGATAAAAGTGTCGAGGATTATTTCCGGAAACATTCGTTTGATGTGGTTATCCATTCTGCTGCCAAGGCCGGGCACAGGAACGCTGCTGATACTAGTAATTTATTTCTGATCAACTCGCGCATGATGTTTAATTTATTGAAACATCAAAACAGTTGGGGCAAATTATTAAATATGGGTTCCGGTGCAATTTATGATATGCAGAACTATCATCCCAAGATGAAAGAAGATGATTTTGGCGTTCATATTCCTAAAGACGAACACGGATATAATAAATATATTTTTGGGAAATTATTGCCATCTCTTAATCATGTATATGATTTTAGAATTTTTGGTATTTTTGGTAAGTACGAAGATTATGCGATTCGTTTCATTTCAAATGCTATTTGTAAATCTATTTTTGATCTTCCAATTACATTACGTCAAAATAAAAAGTTCGACTACCTCTATATTGATGATTTGATGCCGGTTTTAGATCATTTTATTGAGAGTGATCCCACACAAAAAGCATTTAACATCACACCAGATACCTCAATCGAACTGTTGGAAATAGCAAAGCTCGTGAAAAAAATAGCGCGCGAGGCGCTCGCCGAGGCGGAGCTGCGACATCTGGTCGGTGAGTACGACC
>JAYTBK010000270.1:0-4016 GCA_043737035.1 Bacteroidota bacterium
GGTACACCATTTAATTCTCCCAAAACGCGGATAAGTTTAAAAATTTTTTCCACCGTTATATTATTTATATGTGGATCGTAAAAAATGCATGTTGGAACAAAAACTTTTTTCTGAAAATTTAAATTATAATTTTCGTTACCGGAATAAACGCAGCAATTTACTTTAAACGTGAGTAAATTCAACGCAATTTTAAACATCTCGACCTCATCCTAATCGCGCTCGATCAACAAAATATTTATGGAATCTTTTAATTTCATGCTTTTGCCCTACATCAATGCAAAAGCAACAGATTATGTGTAATACGTTCGCTTTATGGCAATAAATTCTACAAAAAATCACACACACATTAGCATAAGTGTGAAAAGCGATTCTGTTAACTAATTTTTTAATTTTGTTGCGGTTGAGCAAGCATAGTTTTTGCTCGTATAAATATGAAATGAAAATATGTACTTACAATATTAACGGAATCAATGGATGGCCATCAAATTTTTCGCTTTGGCTCGAAGAAGAAAAACCGGACATTGTTTGTCTTCAGGAACTAAAAGCCACTAAAGACAAATTTCCTTTGGAGACAATAACCAAATTAGGTTATAAATCCCTACGGAATGGGCCAAAAAGTTGGAACTGTGTTTCAGAGATGCATATAATGCGATACCGGATTGAGGATAGACCATTTTCTATTGTCACCTGAATTAGCTCCGACCTTAAAAAAAGGGGAGTTTACAGGCATGTAAGAGGATGGGGGAAAAGCAGCGACCACGCACCTGTTTGGATAGACATAAAGTGGAAATAATAAATTATAAGGAAAAGCCATGATAGAAACCATTGAACAACCAGAGGTAAAAAATTCTGTACAAGTTTTAACTAACGAGGAACGTCAAACCGTTGTGCATTGTACTATCAAAAGCTACGAGGATGGTTTCGCGTACCGAATATGGCCAACCACATATTTAGTTGAACAGGGAACTAACAAACGCGCTACACTTTTGTACGCCTTTAATATATCTTTCGCCCCCCAGTGGACGATGAGCGAAAGAGCTGGCTTCACTCTTATATTTGAAGGTTTAAGTAAAGGTTGTACGGCTTTCGACTTAAAAGAAATTATTCCGGAAGCCGGAGGATTTAACGCGTTAAATATTTTAAGAAATAAAACAGATGTGTACTCAGTAACACTCGACTAAAGATTTACGCGATAAATAAAAACCATCTGAAAAATTAAGCCGTCCGAAAAATTTGTATTGAGTTGCCTCCGATTATCACCAATATATGTTAAAGGAAAGGCGAGATCCGTTTTATCACCATCATTAAAAACTTTGTATTTTCGCCCGAGTGAATAGCCGACTTTAGTTTGGAAAATTATTTTTTGAGTTGCGTTAAATCTTAAATAGCCAAATATTTCGTTGGTAACCCGCGAAACATAAGATGCCGGTAAGCCGCCCTTGATTTTATTAAGCCCGTAAGATTTTGTTTGACCATTAAAATTTATTCCGGCATGCAACCAATTGAGTAACTTGTAATTTACATCCGCCGCTATAGGAAGCATTGCATTAAGTTCAAACCTTGAGTTTTTACTTAAATAATAACAGCCCAGCAAGGGGACAAAAAACGGCCCGAAGCGTTCGGAATTATAATACAATCCATACCGAAAATTAAAATTCTTACTTTTTGAGAATTTAAAAATTGTAATTCCGCCCATTTGAAAATTGATGTTAGTAGTTGCTCCGTAATTTCCGGCATACTTTGGCAGCGCCAATGCGGTTAACGACAACCGGCTGTTTAAATTATATACGAGGCCAAGTTTTACTGCAACCGAACCAACATTTTTAACATTGCCGCTGGCAAATAATTTTGTTTGAAAATTTTCGTAAGTAGCTCCGGTTAACAATACAGTTTTCGTTCCTAATTTTATGGGCAAAGAAATATCGGCGCTGTACTCGGTTAGGGCTGTTTTACTTGCACTTGAGTCAAATGTATTTGGAGGAGTAGTGCTACCGGAAAATTTCAGGATGTCTACATAATTTTGAGATTGTATACTCACTATTAAAAGTGTACATACCAATAACAAGAATATTTTTAACGAATACAAATTTTTAATTTATTCAATACTAATATAAATTTTTGGATTAAAAAAAATAAAAACTACTGTCTGATTTTTGTAAGAAAACCTTTGAATTTTTAATTATATTTATTCAATCTCACTTAATATCATATTTGAAGACGATGTATTGCTGGTTTGCAATAAACCCGCCGGTTTGATGGTAGAACCGGACAGGAATAACTTCCCTAATTTACTACAGCAAGTAAAAAGCTATCTTAAATTGAGCGCTGATAATGCTTACCCATACGCGCAACATTTACACCGTTTAGATAGGCCTGTGAGTGGCATAGTACTCTTTACTAAAAAGCGTGAACATCTTAAAAACCTAAGTGAGCAATTTGCCGATCGCAGCGTAAAAAAAATCTACACGGCATTAACATCACAAAAGCCAATCGAGTTAACCGGCAAACTAGATCAATGGCACAGGAAAGAAAATAAAAAAGCAATACTCGTGGAAGAATATACTCCATTTGCGGAAAAAATTAAACTTTCTTACAATGTTACTGGTGGATCACCTTACTATAGATGGGATATAGAATTGTATACAGGAAAATTTCATCAAATACGTGCTCAACTAGCCGGTTTAGAGTGCCCAATTATTGGCGACTTTCTATACGGTTCTGATGTATTGTTTAAAGAAAATGCAATTGCATTACACGCACAAAAACTCATTATACAGCACCCCGTTACAGAAAAAGAAATAGAATTTATTGCTGAGGAAAATTTTGATTTTTGCGTGTAAAAATATCATCAACGCTTTTAAGTTTTTCAGGTTGTGGCTTTTGGGTGTTTTTATTTCAACATTGATGAAAAATTAAAACGGATAACCGATCGCAATATTTAAAATAAGGTTGTTGCCTCTCCACTTTCCATCTGCGAAATTAATTTGCTTATACACCCAGCGGTCTTTTTCAGGCAGATTTGGTCTTCTTAAAGGCATTCCTAAATCAAACCTAATCACAAAGAAAGAGATGTCCGCCCTTAAACCAAATCCTGTTCCTACAGCTAATTCCTTGTAGAAACGATTGGTTTTAAATTCGCCATTCGGGCGTTCATCGTTTTTACGTGTAAGCCATACATTTCCTGCATCAAAAAAAATCGCACCCTTTAAAATACTCACTATTGTAAATCTAAATTCAGCATTTCCTTCCAGTTTAATATCACCTGCTTGATCCAAAAACCCTTTCGCTGCAAGGCTATCGGGAAACGCAAACGACCCAGGCCCAATAGTACGTGGTAAAAATGCGCGGATGCTATTTGAACCACCGCTAAAAAATTGTTTGATATAAGGCATTGAATTTGAATTTCCGTACGGCATACCAATTCCCGCCAAAAATCGTGTGGCAATTTTACTGTTCTTATTAATATTGAAATAATATCGACTGTCCGTTGAAATTTTTGTATACTGTGAATATGGAAAACTGAAAAGTTTAAATGGTGCCGAGACGTCAGGCCTTTTACTGTAAATTAGTGATTGAACCGTACTGCACACGTTACCCGAAACATCTAATATGGCGTTAAAATAATATTGATTTTTGTTTACCACACCAACCAACGAATTATAAGTAAACGCGTACTTACCACCAATAGTAAATTGTTCTTCAAAACTTTTTCTTAAAAAAGGATTTTCCGTTAACAAAGTTTCAAAGGTGGGCGTTGTAGATAGAACACGCGCAAAGTTTATCGATATTGGCGTTACCTCATATTCTTTTCGTGCAGACTGTTTCCACGTGTAACCATAAGAATAATTAAATGAAATAATTTTAAAATATAACACTCGGTTGAGTAAACGAAAACCAATATCAAACTTAGTTTTTGGTACGTAAATGCTCAGCTTATTTCGAATCGTAAATGGAGATATGAACTTTGGGATGTAGAGTTGAGTATTTGCACCAACCTCATAAGAATTAAAACCCGA
>JAYTBK010000271.1:0-4015 GCA_043737035.1 Bacteroidota bacterium
TTTTTTTCAGCGAAACCGTTTTCGGTTGATCTGGCTGGTGAATTTAACGCAGGGTTTTTTGCAAGTTTGTCGTTTTGTAATTTTAATTCGTTTTGATTGGCTTTGCTCAGCGCAAGGTAAGCATCCAATTGCGCTTGCGATGTTTTATTGAGTTCACCGTTTAATAACGCTATTGCAGAAGCCGGATCAGAGTTTCCATCAGTAGTTTTAACTTGAAAATTGGGATTATTTTGTAATAATAATTCAATAGCCTTTTGTTGTTTTAATAGAGCCTCATTTTCTTTTTCCTCGGCGTTTCCCAAGCCGCCTAATTTTGCTGCGCCTGCCGGGTAAGCGGTTGCTTCTTCGCGCAGGCGTTGCGCTTGTTTATAATTTATGATCGCTTCATCGCTTAACATATTTGCTTGCGAAATATCATTGCTTGTTTTGCTGCCAGTTAACTTTTGTAATTCCTTTAAATTTAAAACGTTCACGTCAAACTTATTTTTATTTTCTTTTTGCAGCTCGCTCGATGCTTCCAGCTTTTTTTCTGTGGCGAGTTTTTCGTTATTCAACGCTTCCTTTAATAGGGTTTCTTTTTCTATACCCGTTTTTGTTGTTGATGCTTTGCGTTGTTCAAATGCTTTATCGTTTAGCGCTTCACCGCCCTTTAATAGCTGCGCCGAATTGTTTCCAAAACCTGTGTTTAAATTAATGGCAGTTGTTGCAATAAGTGTATTTAAATTTGTTTCACTTGTTTTGGCTGTTTCAAATTTTTGTACGGCTGTTTGTTTTAAGGCAATGGATGTATTTTCTTTGTAGCCATTATAAGTAAAGGATTCAATAGCAGAGCCTGTGTTTAATTTTAATGAATTTTTTAATTTTTCGAGTTCATTTAAATAGGTTGCGTTATTGTTTGTAACCGAAGTGTTTATGGGCTGCAAGGTTGCGGCGTTTTCTGTAGAATTTTGCGTAATCGAACCAGAAGCAACAACATTGGTAGTTGCGTTAACATCAATTGCAGTGGATGTATTCGTCGTTTGTGAATTGTTACCAGCATTAATTGTATTGGTTTCGCTGGAGTTATTTCCGTTTGTACTGCTTGAATTATTATTTTGAGAACTCTCTGAATTGTTTGGTGGATTGTTTGTTGTAATTGAATTTTGAGACGTGCCAGAAATATTTGAATTTGTGCTCGCAATATTTGATGAGTTTAGCTTGTTTAAAGTACTATTATTATCCGCAATTAATTTATCATTGCCAGCTTTTAATTTTTCAAGATCTTTTATTTCCTGATTTAGTTTCTTCCTTTCGTCGGCATTTTTTGTTTTAGACAGTTCATTTTTGTCAATAGAAATTAGATTCGCAACTTCTTTGTTGTAATTTTTTAGAATCCCATTTTGATTTGCAACTTCTTTCGAATTTGTTTTATCTATGCCAGTAGAATTTATTTGAGAGTTGTATTTGGAAGTAATGTCAGCAAAGGAATTGGAGTTTTCCGAACCCGAAGTAGTCGAAGTATTTATAGCATTTGAAGTATTGCCCGAGTTTGCGGTGCTGGAGTTAATAGCCACTGCATCTGTATTCTCATTTAAAATTTTAGCCGCAATGCCGAGTTCTTTATCTAATGCCGTTAACTGATTTGTAAGTGCGTCTATTTTTTGTTGATTTTTGGATAGTTCCTGAGTTTTTATTTCTATGTCGGTTGTAAGCTCGCGTATTTGAGCTGTAATATTTTCTTTAAGCGATTTATCGTTTTCATTTGCTTGATCAGTTTCAAGGGCAGCCGATTCGTTTCTTAAAAGATTTATTTCATTTAAAATGTCTTTCGATTTTTTTTCAGATTTTATCAGTTCATTTTGCTTAAGGTCGCGCTCAGCTTTTATTGATGAAAAAAATTCGTCGGATTGATTTGTTTGTTTCGAAATTACATCCAATTGTTTTTGTATGTCGTCCAATTTTGCAAGTGCTTCCTTATTATTTTTATTTTTGGTTATAGCCTGAAGCTGGCTTATATACTGGTTCGTGAGTTCCGCTTCTTTTTGTTGCGATGTTGCATCCATTTCAAGCTTTTTGGCGAAATTAGTGGCGACATTTGCCAACGCGGTAGCTGTTGCCGCATCTTCTTTTAAAATGTTTGCTTTGGTTAACTCTTCATTTTTTTTATTAATATCATTAATAGCGTTTGCTTTGTTAGCCGCGTCATCCGCTTCTTTCTGAATTGCTATTGCTTCAGCGGTTTTTTGCGTGGCCAAGCTAAAGGCATCTTCAGCTTCCTGTTTTAATTTTTTGCTGTTATTTTCAGCTTCCACTGCGTCGGTTTTTGCCATGGATAACAATTGTTCATTGGTTATATTTTTGTTGGTATTCGTTTTTGTCGCATTCTCATTTCCTTTAGCGGTTGGGTTTGTTTTGCTTACCGAATTTAAATTTGTTTTATCATTTCCTTCCGTTTCGTTTTTAACCGATTGATTTACATTATTATTGTACGGTTCGTTTTCGTTTACTTCAAGTTTTGCTTTCTTTTCAATAAGGTCGATCATCATCGAATAATTTTCATCAGCTACTTGTCCATCGAAATAATTTATGATTTTCAAAACTTTTTTCTCGTAAGAAATTACCTGTTTATAAGGTTTAAGCGAGTAGGCGATCGGCATCTGCACACCATCCGATTGGGTTGTTATTCCTGGAGTTTCAACCGTAAAAATAAACTTTCCTCCATTTGGCAATTCCATATAATAATCGCCGTTATCCTGCGCTTTGTAAGTACCCACAATTTCGCCATTGGCAATATTTTTAACCGTAATTTTGGAAGCGATGCTTTGCGCAACGTCTTCCTTTACAACTGTACCTTTTAATACGGCGAAATTCATTGGCCGACGTTCGGTATTAATTTTAAGCACATCAATTTTTCCGTAAGGACTATATCTTCCAGTGCTAAAAAACGCCGTTTTTTCCAAAGAATCCGTTACAAACAAAATATCATCGTCGGGCGAGTTAATTGGAAAATCAAGGTTTTGTGGTTTGCTCCATTTTTGCGTTTCTGTATTGTACGTTGTTTTAAACACATCATAACCACCCATACTGTTATGGCCTTTAGAGCTGAAATACAACGTTCTTCCGTTAGGGTGCAGAAAAGGATAATCCTCGTCAAACTCTGTATTTATAGGTGCCGGCATGGGTTGTGGTTTACTCCAGCTTCCGTTTGGCAATCGGTTTACAAAAAAAATATCGCGTCCATTTGCACCATCCCCATAACTTGAATAATAAAGTCGTTCGCCATTACGCGGCAAATACACAACCGATCTGTCTTTCTTTTTTTTATCGGCACCTGTTTTAAATTCATCAGGTTTTACCAGTAATTTTCCACCAATATCTTTTATATCATAACTTCTAAAATAATCGGCTTCATTAAGTTGTTTTTTATTAATCACCACCAAATCCGATAAATTAGATAACAGACGCTTGCCATTTTTACAAGCGGTTATTTCCCTGTCTACCTGTAGTTTTTTAATTGAAGAATTGCTAGCTGTTAGTTTGTATTCGGTATATAATTTAATAGCCTCATCAAACTTATAATTTACGTGGTATGTTTTTCCAAGGTAAAATTTTGCGTCTTTACACTCCTCGTTTGGGTTTTTAATAGCCAGTTGAAAATAGGAGATGGGTTTTTTTTTATCCGTTTCGGTAAACAACATACAAACCCCGAGCTTAAAATTGTATTCCGGATCTTTTGGATAAAGAGAAACAAGTTGTGCGTAAAGTTTGTAGGCAGCATTATAATCTTCTTCTTCGAACAAAACAGAAGCTTGTTTTTTAAGGTCATCACCACTTTTTACCTGAGCGTAACCAATTGACAAACAAAAAAATAACAAAAACACGTATATAAAATGTATACGATAAGGAGCCGCAAAAAAAATATGTTTAAATGGGTTCAGATGCAACATCAAATTTAACTAAATAATCTAAAATTTACAGTAGAGATGCTATTTATTAACTAATTGCATAATGGCAAAAAAAAGGGTTGCATAATGCA
>JAYTBK010000272.1:0-9633 GCA_043737035.1 Bacteroidota bacterium
AAAGCAACGACCCGACTTATAACAGCGATTGAAAATCCATACACCACTATTCTCGGTCACCCCACGGGACGCTTGCTTTTAGGCCGACCTGGGTATCCGATTGATCATAAAAAAATTATAGATGCGTGCGCTGCAAATAATGTAGTGATAGAGTTAAACGCGCATCCGTACCGGTTAGATATTGATTGGAGATGGATTCCGTATTGCATGAAAAAAAATGTGATGATCTCTATAAACCCCGATGCGCACCAGTTAAAAGGTTATCACGATATGCATTACGGAATTAACGTTGCTCGCAAAGGAATGTTGACGAAAGAATTTTGTTTAAATGCATTTAATCTGGTAGAGTTTCAAAATTTTTTAAAAACATATAAAAGTTAACATGCCATTTTTAAATTCAATAGCATCGTGGTTAATGAAAAAGCGCATGCATCAGATTGAACTTTTTATGAAATATCCGCACGATGTACAGGATGAATGGCTACATCAGCTCATTTTTTCGGGACGTGATACTGAATTTGGAAAACGTTACGATTTTAAATCAATAAAAAATTATGAGCAGTTTAAAAGTAATGTTTCTGTTCAGGATTATGAATCTCTTAAACCATTTATTGAACGAACACGACGAGGCGAGCAAAACTTATTGTGGAATAGTGAAATTAAGTGGTTTGCTAAAAGCAGCGGAACAACTGATAAAAGTAAATTTATTGCAGTAAGCAAAGAATTTTTGGATGGCTGCCATTACAACGGTGGCCGCGATATGATAACATTTCATTGCATAAATAATGCCGATACGAAATTATTTACCGGAAAAAATTTAGCGTTGGGCGGAAGCTTTAAAGCCGATCATTTTGGCGATCATCTTTCTTATCATGGCGATGTAAGCGCAATCATCATTCAAAACTTACCAATGTGGGCCGAATACTTTAGAGCGCCCGACGTAAACATTGCGTTGATGGATAATTGGGAAGACAAGCTTGAACAAATGGCATTAACAATGGCCGATGAAAATGTAACAAGCCTTGCAGGAGTTCCCAGTTGGATGCTGGTTTTAATAAAACGTATTTTACAATTAAAAAACGTTGATACGTTAAAAGAAGTGTGGCCTAATTTGGAAGTGTATTTTCATGGAGGTGTTAGTTTTACGCCTTATCGCGAATTATTTACGCGTTTGTTTGGTAATGACAACATCGCGTATATGCAGCTATACAGCGCTTCGGAAGGTTTTTTTGGAATACAGGATGAGCGCGTAAGTAATGAGATGTTGCTGATGTTGGATTATGGTATTTATTATGAATTTATTTTGATTTCGGAAACCGGTAAGTCCACTCAGTCAACTTATAATTTAGCGGAAGTAGTTAAAGGAAAAGACTATGCGATGCTTATTACGACCAACGCGGGTTTGTGGCGCTATCAACTTGGCGATACAATTCGTTTTACAAATATTAACCCATATCGGTTTATTATTACGGGTCGCACAAAACAATATATTAATGTTTTTGGTGAGGAGTTAATGATACACAATGCGGAGCTTGCTATAAAAACAGCCTGTGAAAAAACGCGCGCGCATATTACTGATTTTACCGCTGCTCCTATTTTTATGAATGAAAAAACAGGCGCACACGAATGGCTTATAGAATTTGAACGGAAGCCCAACAGCATAGAATTTTTTAAGAGTGTGCTTGATGACACCTTAAAACAAATCAATTCGGATTATGAAGCGAAACGGTTCAACGATTATATTTTGCAGTTTCCTGTTGTGCATATTTTGCCGCAAGGAAGTTTTTATAGCTGGTTAAAGGCCAATAATCGGTTAGGCGGACAATTTAAAGTTCCGCGGTTGAGCAACGAAAGAAAAATTTTAGAAGATATAAAAACTTTTGTTGGCACGTGTCAGTAAAAAGTATCCGGACAAATAAATGTATTGAAATACAGTTTTGGTTTTTTTACGAATTGATTTTTTCGGTATAAATACGGTTTGCCTTTCGTATCAATCATCGGAAAATAAAAGTTGTTATTGAAAACTGTATGCACCAACTTATTTTGCACAACGTTTCTTACTTGCTCTGCATCTACGCCTACATTAGCTTGTAAATACTGCCCATAACTGTTACCACTTTTTATTTGCGCGCTCAATAAACCATGCGATGTATTTGTGTGCTTGCCGTCCACATCGCTTAAATAACCCTTATGGGGAAATATACTATCGTTGCGAACCGGCAAACCTAAAAATCCCGTCCACAGAGTGCAATTGAGCGCATATTGCATTTGTTTATCTTGATATTGCAACAAAATTGCGCCGGTTCTAAATCTGTCGAGCATTGGTTTTGCTAAAAGATCGTTCTCAATAATTAGCGAAAATTTTTCAATTTGAAATGCAACGGTTCCGGTAACCTGCGAAGTTTTAATGGTGTTTATCCAAAAATTATAACTGTATGCAATCGAATTTCTATATCCGGTTTGATTTGCCAGCGGACCCACAAAATGATTTGGGTCACCGTTCGTTTTTCCGTAGCCAAAGCATAATCCCAATGCCCCGTTAAACTCTATGTGTTCGCCTTTTGGGCCAAGCGATTTAAAATTATCGTAAACACGAACTGATGCGTTTACTTGAGCAAAATTATAAACATAATAACCTTGCAATACGTAACCGAAGCGCTGAAAGTGTGTTCCAACGGCAACGACAACGCCAAAATTTACACCAAAATTTTTGTGTTGTTCCAACTGCGAAAAAAGATTTTGCTTTATACTTATGAGGAAAAAAAATATCCAAATCTTTTGGTTCATCGCCTACCACTAATGTAAGCTTTGTAAATCATGTGTGTGGTTGCCGTCACAAAATTATTTATTAATAAAGTCCAAAACCGTTTGCTTTAATTCGTCTTCCTGTAAATTGTTGTTGTATAAAATCACATCGGCCTGCTTATAAAACTCTTCCCGTGTGGCGAGCAAATCATTAATATATTTTAGCATATCTTTTTCTTCCTGATTTGCCAGTAAAGGTCGTTGCGATTTAATACCGAAAACCCGTTTATATAACGGTTCAGCATCCATTTTAAGATAGATTAGGTATCCGTTATCTTTTATAAGGTTAAGGTTGTTATTAAAACACGGAGTTCCTCCGCCAAGGGCGACAATTGTTTTTTGATTAGTGTTTATGCATTCGTTTAATGATGTTGTTTCAAATTCTCTAAACTGTTTTTCGCCCTCGTCTTTAAAAATCTCAGTAATATTTTTATCAAATTTATTTTCAGTGTATTCATCTAAATCTATAAAGTGATATCCTAAATTTTTTGCAAGTTTTTTTCCGTGCGATGTTTTTCCGGAGGCCATAAAGCCACATATAAAAAAAATTGTCTTAGTTTTCATTATGCAAGGTTCATTAAGCGTAAAACTTTTTCAATGTCATTTGGTGTATCAACACAATGGCTATCAAAATCGGTAACCGCGCATTTTATTTTATAACCATTTTCAAGCCACCGCAATTGTTCTAACGATTCAACTGCTTCTAAAGGAGAAACAGGTAGTTTAGTTATCGCGGCAAGCACATCGCGTTTGTATGCGTACATGCCAACGTGCCGGTAATATTTAAAATGTTTATGCCATTGGGTTTCAACTATTCCTTTTATATAGGGTATCACCATCCTGCTAAAATACAATGCTTCCATTTCTGAATTTAATGTAACTTTTACTTCGCCTGTATCAAATAATACTTCGTGCGAATCTACCGGTATAATTAAAGTAGCAAGTTCAGTGGTTCCATCACAAACCTCGCAAAGCAAATTAATTTGTGTTGGATCAATAAAAGGTTCGTCGCCTTGTATGTTAATTACATATTCGTAGTCTTCTTCAATTTTTTCAAACGCCTCAAAACATCTGTCGGTTCCGCTTAGGTGTTCTTTTTTTGTATAAACTACATTGCCTCCAAACTCTTTAACATGATTATAAATTCTTTCATCATCTGTCGCTACATAAACGTCGGTTAATAAAGGAGCTTTAAAGGCTTGTTCGTAAACGCGCTGGATCATCGTTTTACCCAGAATTTCAATTAAAGGCTTTCCGGGAAACCTGCTCGAATTATAGCGTGCAGGAATTACACCGAGTATTGGATTCATAGATTTATCTTTTAATGTAATAATATTTAGGATGAATTTTCTTACTCACAAATTTACTAAAATATTTTTTACAACTATTTTAATTTGGTGGTATGATATATCTTTATCGAATATGCGGTTCATCTATTCATTCTTATTTTTTTCGATTGCGTTTCCTGCTTTTCCTCAACATAGCAGAGAACATTTAAAAGAATTTAAAATTATTACAGATATGATGGACTCTGTAAGTAATTTAAAATACATACGTTGTAATATGCGTTCTTTGGAACGTGTTGAAACGGGTTTTACCTCAGCCTATACAAGTATAAAAATTCAGGTTGCTCCAAGAAAATCGTATTTGGTAAATCGGGAAAAAAAACTGGAAGTATTATACAACAGTGAACATTCGGCACATAAGTGTTTAGTTAAACCGCACGTATTCCCTTACTTTACGCTTTCACTTGATCCGCGAGGAAACCTGATGCGTAAGAATCAACATTTTACAATATTTGAACTGGGGTTTGATTTTGTTGCTAAAACTATTGCCATAGCGTTGAGCAAAGAAAAAGATCAGGTTTCAAAACACTTAACGTTGGTAGGAAAAGTAGAAAAAAATAAAATGAATTGTTATCTGTTTATTTATGAAAATAATTCTTTTTTTTACAACGATTATACCGTGCAGGCAAAAGAAACGGTTTCATCAATTGCCAGTAAATTTGTTGTGAACGATTACATGCTCCGAACTAAAAACAACCTTTATAACGATTATGGATATTTAAAACAAGGCAGTAAAATTAAAGTGCCGGCCTACTATTGTAAAAAAGCATTGTTTTATATTGACGAAAAAACGATGTTGCCAATTAGCGTAACTTTATATGATGAGGTTGGTCTTTTTGAAACCTACGATTACATGAACATAGAAGTTAGTAAAACAATTCCAGCCAACGAATTTTCTAAAATTTTTAAGGGATATGGTTTTTAATTTTCCATTCCTAAATTAAAAAATACAAAGCTCCACATATCAGCAAACTCATCAATTTGCTTTGCTGTTGGTTTTCCCGCTCCGTGGCCAGCGTTTGTATCTATACGAATAAGAGTAGGATTTTTTCCTGTGTTATTTTTTTGAAGGCTCGCAATAAATTTAAACGAATGTGCCGGCACTACCCTGTCATCATGATCTCCAGTTAAAACTAACGTTGCCGGGTAAATTGTTTTTTTAAGATTATGTAAAGGCGAATATTTAAAGAGGCAATTAAACTCTTCTTTATTTTCGCTGCAACCATAGTCAACGCTCCACGCCCTTCCTATGGTAAATAAATGAAATCGCAACATATCCAACACCCCAACTGTTGGTATAGCAACTTTAGCAATTTCGGGGCGTTGGGTTAATACGGCGCCGATTAAAAGTCCGCCATTGCTTCGCCCGTGTATAGCAAGTTTTTCGTGCGATGTGTATTTGTTTTCAACCAAATAATCACATGCTGAAATAAAATCATCAAACACATTTTGTTTTTTGCATTTCGTTCCGTTTATATGCCAGTCCTCACCAAACTCGCCTCCACCGCGTAAATTAGGAACGCAATAAATCCCACCGGCTTCTAAAAAAACCGCGCGGTCTATTCTAAATTCCGGAGTGTAAGAAATATTAAATCCACCATAACCGAAAACAAAACATGCGTTTTTGCCATTCATTTCAATTCCTTTTTTGTAGGTGATAAACATTGGAATTGATGTGCCATCTTTGCTCTTATAAAATACCTGCTTTGTTTCATAATTTTTTGATTGAAAATCGCAGTTAGGTTTAAAAATGCGTTTGCTTAATCCACCTGCACCCACATCGTAAAAATATATTTCTTCGGGCGAGGTGTATGATACAACTGAGTAAGCTATAAAATTATTGTCGCGGCTTCCCGACAACGCGCTTACCTGACAGATTCCCGGCAACTGAATTTCTTTTTCTAATTTGCCCGAAATATCATGCACGTATAATTTAGAACTTACATTTTTAAGATAATTCGATGCTATTTTGTTTCCACCAAATGTTACGCCTTCCAGCAAATCCTTGCCTTCCGGTAAAATATCATCCCAATTTTCCTTTGCGGGATTGTTCATACTTATTTTTACAAGTTTATAAAGTGGAGCTTTGTAATTTGTGTAAACGTAAAGTTGGTTGCCAATATTTTCTACCACAGAGTATTCATTTTCGAAATTGGTAATTAGTTCTAAAAATTTACTTTCGGGTTTAGAAAGATCTTTAATCATCATTGTTTGTCCGCTTGTTGTTTCGCTTCCGTAAATGATAAGGTAATTTTCATCGTTTGTAATCTGCGCCGAAAAATTTCTGTCGGCGTGTATTTTATCCTCGTAAATTAACCGGTCATCGCGTTGCGTTTTACCTAGTGTGTGGTAATATATTTTATGAAATTCATTCGTTTGCGTAAAGGTTTTATCGGCCGACGGCGAATCGTATCTGCTATAATAAAACCCGTCGTTTTGCCACGATATATTTGAAAATTTTACCCATTTAATTACATCCGATAATTCTTCTGAATTTTCGATATTTTTTACGCGTATTTCTATCCAATCACTTCCCGCTTTTGATACGCCGTACGCAATGTATTTACCGTTTTTAGAAATCGACATTCCACTTAACGAAGCTGTTCCATCAATGGAAAATGTATTAGGGTCTAATACCAAAACGGGTTTATCCTGCAAAGACTTTTGAGAGTATAACACCGATTGATTTTGCAATCCATCATTTCGGAACGTAAAATATAAGTTTCCTTTTTTAAAGGGTGCGCTCATTTTATTATAATTCCAAAGTTGTGTAAGGCGGTCTTTAATTTTTTGGCGCGCCGGTATTTCAGAAAAATAGTGTTCTGTAACATTATTTTGTTTTTTTACCCAGGTTTTTGTTTCCTCTGAATTGTCATCTTCAAGCCATCTGTAAGGGTCATCTACTTTTACACCGTGGTAATTATCTGTTTGTTTTACAATTCGTGTTTCCGGATAAATCATTTGGGCGATAAAGTTTAAACATAAAATTGTGAATAGAACACAAATTGCTACGCGTTTTTGATGCTGCATTGTGGTTAATTTTGTACGGTGATTACTCATACTAACAAATATACCAAAGAAGTTGAGAATGCCCTAAAGGCCAAGTCGGCTAATGCGGATTTGAACAAATCAATTAAATTAAAAAAATATATTGGTACCAACTTGCTTGTATATGGCCTAACGTCATCGCAACAAGTAGAGGTAAATAAGTTGGGTTTTTCTTTTTGTGAAGAGTCGCAGGAAAAAACGTTTTTAGAATTTGACAGGATTTATAAAACCTCAACTTCTTTTGAAGGAAAAAATCAAGCGTTTATTTTTCTCGACAGAAATTACAAAACGTTGCCATTAAATTTGCTAATAAAATTTCTACCCGACTGGGTAAATGAGGTTGACAATTGGGCGCATTCCGACAATCTATCAAAATTTTTATCACGATTAGTGGAAAGTCCTATTACACAAAAAGCAATGCTCAAATTTATTTTGCAATGGAATGTTTCCGCGAATTTGTGGCAAAGACGGCAATCGCTCGTTGCGCTTTTTTACTATTCTCGCACTCAAAAACAACATTTAAATTTTAATTTTACAATAAATCTTGTACAAAATCTTGTGCACGACGATTCTTATTTTGTGCAAAAGGCTGTGGGCTGGACCTTGCGCGAAATCTTTAACGTGTACCCAAAAGAAACTTTCAAATATTTAACTGAAAATATAAATTCGATTTCCGGAAGCGCATTTACTGCAGCAACCGAAAAATTGACAGCGTCGCAAAAAATTCTTTTAAAAACAAAAAGAAAATATCCTTTTAAAACTAAACTTTTGAGTTTGACGGGCGCTGCTGTAATTTTCGTTTTTACTTTTGCCAGTCTTGGTAGTTATTCTCAAAAAATAGTATCGCCCGAAGATTACATTACAAAATACAAAGATGATGCAATAAAGGAAATGTATTTGCATAAAGTACCCGCCTGTATTACACTTGCGCAGGGGATGCTTGAAAGTGGGAATGGTAATAGTAAACTGAGTGTAAACGCAAACAACCATTTTGGCATAAAATGCCATAAAGAATGGAGTGGAGAAACGTATTTTATGGACGATGACGAATCGAACGAATGTTTTCGTAAATATGAAAGTGTATTTGATTCCTATAGTGACCACAGTTTATTTTTATACTCAAGGTCGCGCTACGCTTCACTCTTCGAACTTCCCGTTAACGATTACAAAGCTTGGTGTTATGGTTTAAAAGCTGCCGGTTATGCAACCGATCCACGGTATTCGGAAAGGCTAATTGAACTTATTGAACGTTATAAATTACAGGAGCTGAACACAATTGAAAATACGCCAAAACAAAATTTTCCGGCGCACGACGAAATAAAAACTGAAATGGTTTTGCGGCAGGTTTACCGTTTTAATCACGTTAAGTTTATCATTTCAAAAAATAATGATTCGTATTATAAAATCGCACACGACTTTAACATTGAGCTTGATGAATTATTAGAGTTCAATGATCTTACAAAAAAAGATAAACTTCAGTTCGGGCAAAAAATTTATATTGAGAAGAAACGGCGGAAAGCATTGGAACCTTACCACGTGGTGCAAAAAAATGAAAGCCTAAAATCCATCTCGCAACTGCATGGAATTAGAATGAGCATGCTCTGTAAAAAAAACCGGCTGAAGCCCGATACGAAATTGAAAATTGGTGATGTGCTATATTTGCGGCAACGAAAAAGTAAAACGTAGAACTCTTATTTTATTCTGTATAAACTGCCTCCTTTTGCAAAAAGCGTATCAACTCTTTTTTCTACGTCCGGATCTTTCTCTAAAATAGGCGCGTGATGCGGTTTTATACGCGCATCGAAGATCATATTATCACACCCAAAATGTTTAAAAACAGTTGTAGGATTAATTCCATAAATATCATGACTCGGATTAGATCGTGTAAAAGTAATCCATAACCAGTTTTTTAAAGTGTGTGATGTAAAGTTTGAATCATCAGCAATAACAATCATCGGAAACCCTTTTGTAGAAATCTGTTTTCCTCTTATTTCTTCATTAAAGTCATGAAATTCTTTTTTACTTTTTTCGTAGTCAATAAATTTAGCTCCTTGTAAAATTAAAACGCCTGGCATTGCAATTTTCGGATTTACAAAAGTGGTTAACCCGCAAATATCACTTCCGGCTTCATTGGCTAAATCCCTGATTTTTTCGCCGTATGCTGCCACAATTAATTTGCTTCCACTATTTAAACCTGTACCGCTGTAATCAAGTGTATCTATACTTGTGTTGGTTTGGAAATGCAAATCGCGCTGTAAGTTTACGCGCTCCAATATGTATTGGTAAAAGGCGGTTTCATTGTGTGTGCTTATTTTGTCATCATCGTCGGCGGTAATAAATAAATATTTTGCAAGGCTCAATTGCCCTTTGCCTAAAATATGGTTCGCTATGGTTAACAGTTCAGCAGGCTGTTTTGTTTTATTGTAAGGAGTGT
>JAYTBK010000273.1:0-4009 GCA_043737035.1 Bacteroidota bacterium
GTTTAGCGTAGAATACCCCGCAAGTTTTATGTTGATGGCGAGTATGAACCCATGCCCTTGTGGTTATTACAACCACCCCGAAAAAGATTGCGTTTGTGCGCCAGGCATCGTTCAAAAATATTTAAATAAAATTAGCGGCCCTTTACTGGATAGAATCGACTTACATGTTGAGGTAACGCCGGTTCCATTTAGCGAACTGAGTAAATTACAGCAATCGGAAGCAAGTAAAGACATTCGCGAACGAGTTATAAAAGCACGATTGGTGCAAACGGAGCGGTATAAAACTTCCGAAGGAATTTATTGCAACGCGCAAATGCGCACAAAAGATTTACGCACGTATTGCCATTTAGAAGAAGCGAGTAATACGCTGTTAAAAACTGCAATGGAACGGCTTGGTCTTTCTGCGCGTGCTTATGATCGTATATTAAAAGTGGCGCGTACCATTGCCGATTTGGATAGCGCCGCAACCATACAAACAAATCACATTGCTGAAGCCATACAATACCGCAGTTTAGATAGAGATGGTTGGGCGGGGTAAAAAATTGTAAAAAAAAGTTTGCTAATCGGTAGTAACTTCATTTATTACAATCGTTTTTTTTTGTAAAACTCTTGTAAAATATTACTGGCAAAATAAGGAAAACCGTGCAGGCAATAATGAGTAAAATGTGCGTGTAATTCCAATAGTTGAGTAATTTTTCGGAGTTAGCGCGTAATTGTTTTCGGTTATCACCAATGGTGTACTGGCATATTTTAGAAATTAAAATTAACTCGTTTTTTAATGTTTCTTTATCACCACCTTTATTCGGTTCGTTACAAATATTTTTTAAAGCTTTAAAATCAACTTCGGCGGCTAGGTTTTCAAAAGTTATAAGTGTTTTTGTTTCATCAATCAGCTCTCTGTAACCTATTCTATCAACGTCATCAATCAGTGAAAAAGTTTCCGCTTCAAGTTTTGATAATGTGTTGTTATCGGCAACAAGATTTTCCACATTTTGCCTAGTGGCGTTAACTTTGATAATGATGTTGGTGCTTACAAGGGTAAATACTAAGGCAAAACCTATTGAAATAAACAGTAATAATTTCTTTAATGGGAATGTAAAAGCCATATAAAAATATAAATATTATGAAACGAAATTAGAGTTTCGTTTATACTAGAAAATTGTTGATTTAATAAATAGACTAAGATTTCAATTCTACGTAAGCTAAATTACTATTTTAGTTTACACGAATATTTTCTCTCACCCTTGCTTTTAGTAGTAAGCAATAAAGGCGGTGCCGAATTTGTAATCGTTTCATCATAAGGTTCGTTATAGCTTACACAGTTTTGTTTAGCAGTGCGTTTTTTTACATCTAAAATTGTTTTATCATAAACAACTACTTCGTTAATAGGCGTTTCAAAGGATGTATCAATTACAGGTACATTCCCCACAATTGGCACGGCAACCGTAAGTGCGGCTGTGGTTGTTGACGTACCTGTTTTAGTTAAAGTGCATGAGCATGTGCGGTCTTTTTTGCAGGCATACAAAATTAACGTAAAGGCGATAATTGTAGACAGAGTTTTCATACAGGATTTTTTAATTGGTATTTAAAGGTAATTATATTTTGTAAGTGGCAAAAAGTAAAATAACAATTGAGCAATTTATCCCTTCGTTTTTATGATATTTTTACCCTTGGTGCCACGTAGCCGGTAACGTAAACTTTGTCTTTTTTTAATCGAAACAAAATCCTTTACGTACGCACTTTCCGGAATTATAATCGGGTGTACATTATCAATAGTTTTTAGTATTTTTATTTTAAAAGGAATAAGTGCGATGGGTAATTTATATTTCTTTTTAATAAATCGGGTTAGCAGATTCGATTGAAAAGGATCGGTTGCAAGCGCTATCTTAGTAAAGCCTAATTTTTGCGCTAACACGTAGGAATAATACACATTTTCGGTACTGTGCTCAGCTTTATCTTCTACAAAAATACGTTGAGCCGGCACACCCAATTGGGCTGCATACAAAGCCATAATTTTTGCTTCCACGTATGGCGTATAAACTGCGCTACCCGAAAATATAACGTTATTGGCGATGCCGTTTTTAATTAAGTGCGCAGCCCAAATTATGCGACCTTTCATTTTAAAATCCCAGTCTTTACCATTATACGGTACTCCGGGTACAATAACAACATCATACGGTTTGTTTGCTTTTGCACAATTATAAAGCGTTGCAGGAGTTGACCTAAACAATATACAGCCAAATAACCCAAATGGAAAAAGAAATAAAATATATATCTTGAGGTTCAAAATCTAAAATTAAAATTGTTATAGGTTAAAATTACTTTTAAAATAATTAAACATTCTGTTATTTTACACGTTTAACTGATAAATCCAAAAATTGCCTGCTCAGTACGCTATAAAAGATCTTGAAAGGTTATCAGGCATTAAAGCCCACACCCTTCGTATTTGGGAATTACGCTATGGTATTTTAAAACCTGAACGCTCGGGTACAAATATCCGTTGCTATTCATCCAACGATCTTAAACGCATTTTAAACATATCGTTGCTTAACAACAACGGCTATAAAATATCAAAAATTGCGGCTTTTTTAGATGAAGAAATTGTTAGCCACGCGCAAACAATTTTAAATACCTACGGAAAAGAAAGCGACCAAATTGATAATTTGGTTTTATGCATGGTTGAAATGGACGAACCTAAATTTGAACAAACTATTTGTAACTGTATTAAACATTTTGGTTTTGAAAACACAATGGAACGTGTTATTTTTCCGTTTTTGCAACACACCGGCAGTTTGTGGCAAATAGGAATTATTAACTGCGCACAGGAACATTTTATTTCTCAGCTTATAAAGCAAAAAATTATTGCGGCAATTGATGTTTTAGCCGTGCAACCTGCTACTATTTGTAAAACATTTTTGTTGTATTTGCCCGACAAAGAATTGCATGAAATGGGACTGCTTTATTGCAGGTATTTGGTTAAAGCCCGCGGACATAAGTGTGTGTATTTAGGGCAAGCAGTTCCGTTGTGCGATTTACTCGAGGTATCGGCCTGTGTTGCTCCACACGTTGTAGTAAGTACTTTTACAACTCCACTGGAAGACGTTACTTTACAAAATTACGTCAATCATATTGCATCGCATTTTGTGCAATCAAAACTTATTTTTTCAGGACGTTTATTTTATACTGAGCATGAGCCAGTAACGCTCCCAAATAATGTTATTTTGTTTCAAACCTTCGATCAGTTTAAAAATATGTTGTGCTTTTGATACATTTGTATTAATGTACAAACTTATTTTTTATTTATCCGTCGTTACACTTTTTTCGTGCAGACCCGCTAACGATGAAGATATTCTTCCGCCCGGTTATACTTTGGAAGAGCCTGTTTTGGTAAGGGTTTTAACCGATTGCTATTTGGGTGAAGGTGCAACAGGAGTTAACGTAAAAAATTTATCGGGCGAAAAGTTCGATTCCGGTTACGTATTTAATCCTTTTAAAGATAATAATATTACAAAAGCCCAACTCGATACTACCATTGCTTGGTACGCAGGCCATCCCGCAAAACTTAAACTTATTTACAACAAAGTGCTCGATAACCTTAGCCAAATACTCGCAATGGGATCGGTGGGCGTAAAACGGGCAAAAAACAGCACTGAAAAATATATTGGCGCTGGCCCTATTTTATATCTGCAATATTCTAAAACCGATTCGGTATTTTCTGCCAAAGCAAAAAATGGTTACGAACTAAAACTGCCGTTGTTTTATAAATCGCGCTAAGCATGATTAACGACATAAAAAAATTATCGGTGCAAATTACGGAAGAAGTCATTTCCATACGTAGGTATCTGCACCAAAATCCCGAACTTTCATTTAACGAACATAATACATCCGCTTTCATTTGTTCGGTATTAGATAAGTATCATATTTCTTACATCAAAAATATGGCGGGTACCGGAGTTGTAGCCATCATTAAAGGAAAAAATCCGTTGAGTAAAACCATATTATTGCGCGC
>JAYTBK010000274.1:0-4005 GCA_043737035.1 Bacteroidota bacterium
TTAATTACCGAATGATTTGTTACATGGTTTTCTACCAAAACTAATTTACCAATTGCATCATATATTTCAATTTCAATTTTCTCCGCAACATTACTAAAGTCGATGGTAAAATTTCCATTTGTGGGATTAGGATACACAACAAATGTTCCACTTGTTAATTCATTTATTCCGGTGCAAGCGTTTACAGTAATTGTTTTTAAGGCGGTTGATGAACATGTGTTGGCATCGGTAAAATTATACAACACCGTAAAAGTTCCAATTCCCGATGTTGTAGGATCAAAAACATTTCCGGATACTGAAGTTCCGGTATAAGAACCACCCACAGGCGCTCCTGTCAACGTAATAATCGGATCTTTTATGCAAACCATATTAGACGAAACACTCAATGAAACAGCTGGTAACTGATTTACGCTAACCGTTGTAATTTTCGTGTCACTACACGTTCCATTACTTCCGGTAACCGTATAATTTGTAGTTGCCGCCGGCGAAACAGATATACTGTTTGTGGTAGCCGCGTTACTCCATAAATACGTTCCTGCTCCACCGGCATTTAAAATTGCGGGGCTGCCTGCACAAATAGATACATTATTCACAGTTACAGTTGGGGTGTTATTTATTGTTACTGTTATAATTTTAGTATCAGAGCATCCGTTGGTTGTTCCGGTTACAGTGTAGTTTGTAATTACAGATGGTGCTACAGAAATACTTGAACTAGTAGCCGATGTGCTCCAGCTGTAAGTTGTTGCGCCGGATGCGGTCAATGTAACAGGACTCCCATCACAAACGGACGCGTTATTTGAATTCACTATAGGCGTTGTTACAACAGTAACAGTAGCCGTCTTCGAGTTGGAACATCCGCTGTTCATTCCTGTTACGGTGTAGTTTGTAGTACTTACAGGGCTAACAGATATTCCGGCGGTAGTTGCCGAATTGCTCCAATTGTACGTTGTAGCCCCAGTTGCGTTTAACAATGCAGTTGCACCCGAGCAAATGGTAAAACTGTTAACTGACACAACAGGCGTGGTATTTACCGTAATCACTTTAAAAGAAGAATTAGAACCTGTGGTATTTTTTGCTATTAACGATAGTGTATAGGTTCCTGGGTTCGTAAAATTTACCGTTGGGTTTTGTGCATTAATATTAGAAAACGATACACCAACTGATGAGACCGCCGTCCAAGTCCAAGAGGTTGGCGCGTTTAGTGATTGGTCGTTGAGTTGAACAGGTAGCGTGGTACAAGGATTTACACTCGCTACGCTAAAATTAGAAACGGGTACTGCCGCAGCAGCAGCTACTATTGAAAGGTTGACATTATTAATATCATAAAAAATGTTTCCTGCACCTCTCACCATTATTCTTCCGGTAGTGGTTACTGTAGATGGTACTGTGATTGTTGCCGATCCATTATTGAGAATATTTGTAGCCAACGTTATAGGATAAGCATAACCACCGTTGGTTGAAAGATATATATTTACACTAGGCGTGTTAACAGCTCCGGTCGATGTTCCAGCCACATTCCATGTGATGGTTTGTGTTGTACCTGCTGTCCAAGTTGTGGCCGTGCCCTGCGACGTAACAACAAAAGGACCTGCAGTTCCGTTAACGGTTACAACCATTAAATCGGAGGCGGTTTGTCCGCCGCCAACTTGATTATCTCTAACAATAAATGAAAAATTTAATGTTCGGGCAACTGACGGAGTAACTTCCCATGTAGAAGCTAATGTATTAGCCAAAACGGTGGCTAATGCAGGCATATAACGGTTAGGGGATGTAAGCGGTGAAATTGATCGGTATAACGGACCAACTGCATAGGTTGGAAGTGGAGCAGCGCTTCCGGGCGATTGGGTTGGGTCGTTCTGACTCCAGTTATAAGTTAATGACGCGTTTCCATTAACATCATTTGCTGTTCCCTCCAACACAAACGCCGTTGATTTTGGAATTGTGTAATCTAACCCGGCGCTTGCTGTGGGTGGTGTATTTGTTAATGTGGTTATCGCTGCACACGTGCTATTTCCGCCGGGTTTAATATTCGCACTTATATCCCTAATGTTTACGTAATTAAAATCGTCATGACTATTGCTTTGCACGTTTGACGAACAAATGCCAGCGTAACCCATGATGGAACTGCCACTCGCAGGTTCTACTTCAGTTGCTCCGCTGCCACTTCTGCTGCACGTATTCATTACGTGATAGCCTCCAAATTGATGACCCATTTCGTGAGCTACATAATCAATATCAAACGCATCGCCCGTTGGGTTTGCGCGGCCGGTATATCCCCGTCCTTTATGGGTGGCCGACTGCGAAGTGCTTAAACAAACGCATGATAAACAACCCGCATTTCCACCGCCCGTCGTATTAAAGTTATGTCCAATATCATAATTGCCTATCCCAATTGCGGCATCAATAGTTTGGGCGGTTTTAGTGTTCCATTCGCTCGTCCAAGGGTCAGTAGCGGCGTCGTAATAAATTAATAAATCGTTATTGGCAATAAACACCATTCGTATCGCAAGGTCACGTTCGTAAACACCATTTACCCGGTTCATTGTGATGGTCATTTGTGCCTGTACATTTGCTTTTTGTTGCGCAACCGTTCCCGTGCCATTAAATATATCACCGTATTCGCCGGTGCACGACTGGGCTAGGCGGAATATTCTTAATTTTTGATCGTTTATATTTTGAACGGAGTTACTTCCGCTCGTTTTTTGTAAAGATGGTAAAGCTATTTCGTCATCGGTTAAGCAAGTAAACGGTTGCGGATCTGCACCTAAGGAAGCACGGTCGTAAACAATGTAATTTATTAAATTGGTGGTGTAAGGATCAATATATGAAGTAGGTTTTTGTCCGGATAAAACCATCGAGTGTAAGCCCAATTGCGTAACGCTAAAACGCATTGTGGCTGTGGGATCATCAACACCCTGTGCGGCATACGTTTTTATCATCGGAAATTTAGCTTCAAGAATCGGATCCATGATGGATGATTCGTAAACTGCAAAAGTTTCCAATTTACCTTGAGCATTTGGGAACGAAAGGAGTAGTGGTGCCTGGCCGGAAGCGCTGTGTAATACTGGCGCGTTTACCAATGCAGTTTTTAACCCGCTAATATTTAATTGAAACAAATGATAGGCAGACGGAAAGGAACTTCTGTTTGTTTTTTCTTCTGTAGGTTCATTTCCGGAGAGGGAAGTCCAAAAGTTTTGTTGTGAAAAAAAAGTGCTTGCTGTGGCCGCGAAAATAAATGTGACGATTGTTCTTAAATATATTTTCATAAATAGTGGATTATGGAAACTAAGCTATCAAATAAAAAATACATTTTCGAACAAGCTGATAAAAATTCATGCACGAATAATGAGCATCTCCAAAGAGATGTTGTAGAATTTATGGAAACATTAAACGGAAATCCGGTTTATAGGTAGCTGGTGGAACTAAATCGAAACAAGCACTTAGGGAAATGCCTTTTCTTAATAGCACACACACAATTTTTTATTTTTTTCGGCTAGTAAAAAATTATTTTTTGTATGCTATATTCTCCGGAATTGATTGAAACTTTTAAGATGTAAAGGCCTGTGCCAAGCAAATGTTTATTTAAGTAATATTGTGGCTGTTTAGTGGTTTCTGAAACCAAAATTTTTCCGGCAAGGTCGGTGAGCGTTACTGTATTTAATGTGTTGGAATTTTTAAATGTAAGCGTAACTACATCGTTCGACGGATTAGGATAAACTTCATCCAATAGTAAACCGGATTTTGTTTCATTAATTCCTACGTTACACGGTGTTACTACGTTTCCTGTACAACCGGTGTAAGCGTAAGATGTAACATTGCCATCGGGTGTATTTGGTAAAAGCAGCGGTGCGTTGCTACATGCCAAGCGCGCAACAAGATAATCGCGCACAAACTTTTCGGTAGTGTCCATATATGCTATTTGTGTAGCACTTGTACCGGCATAAGGTACGTGATCGGCACCATGCCATGTATAAAAACTATGTGTAACACCCGAAGAGCCAATTC
>JAYTBK010000275.1:0-3999 GCA_043737035.1 Bacteroidota bacterium
CAAGGAAGACTGGCTGTTGTATCTAAAAATAAAACACAATTATCCGGTGATGGACAGCAATGCACGCTGGCTCGCAATTAACTTTAAACAGGATTCACGTAAACATTTTTTAGAATCAAATAACGTAAAAGTTCCTTTAAAAAATGTAAGAACCGATTTTCAGTTAAAGTCAACTTTTTTTACGATCATACCGCAGGGCGACACATTATTATTTAAAGGGCGCGGATTTGGTCATGGTGTTGGCATGTGCCAAGAAGGTGCAATGCGCATGGCGAAATTAGGTTACAAGTATACCGATGTAATTGATTTCTATTACCAAAAAACACGGCTTATAGATTTGCATAAACTTAATTTTTTTAAAGAAGAATAATTAAAGAGTTTGCAGTTGGTCGCGTAGTTTTTTTGATAAGCTTTCAACAATCAAATTATAACTGTCGTCGATTAATGATTTTATCATTTTTTCATTAATTGATCCATCGCAAATAACGGTGTTCCAATGTTGTTTGTTCATGTGATATCCCGGAATAATACACGGATATTTTTCGCGCAGTTCAATTGCTTTTTCCGGATCACATTTCGCGTTAAATTGAATCGGTTTTGCTTCAATAGCAGACAATAAAAATACCTTGCCCAACACTTTAAAAACCATAGTTTCATTTCCAAAAGGAAAACTTTCTTCTGCTCCTTTTTTAAAAAGGCAATATTCTCTTAGAGTTTCTATATTCATAGAATTATAAATATTTAACGTAAAAAATTCCCCGTTTATCAAATTTAATACCGGAAATTTTTAACGTCTGTATGATTTTTTAACAATATTCGGTACTTTTTTATTCTGATAACTTTAAAATAACTCAAATATAATCTACCTTTGAAATTCCATCATACCAAAAAAATACAAATATGAAAAAATTATTACTTTTTACCTTTACAATTGTGTCGTTCGTTACCTTTTCGCAGGTAAATATTACGGCTACCGGCGGAACGCCGACAGGCACGTTTACAACTGTTAATGCCGCGTTTGCAGCTATTAACGCCGGTACACATACAGGAACTATTTCTATTGATATCGCCGGAAACACCGTTGAACCAGCAACACCTACGCCGTTGTCGGCAAGTGGTTTTGGCTCTGCCGTTTATTCCAAAGTTATTATACGACCGAGCGCCACGGCTACTATATCCGGTGCTGCTATTACAGGGCGCGCAGTTTTAGAATTTAATGGTTCTGATAATGTTACTATTAATGGTGACATTTCCGGTGGTGCAGTTGGAAAAGATCTTACAATTGTGAATACGGCACCTAATACAACAGCAAACACAGCGGCGATTCGTTATATTGGCACTAACACCGCTCTTATTTTAGGCGCCGTTAATGATTCAATTGTAAATAGTGTTATTATGGGTTCAACACCCGGTAATGATGGTTCAAGCGGAAGCACGATAACAAGCAGTTTTGGTATTTATGCCGGTGCCACCGCTTCAATCACAACTTTCGGTAATGGTTATGATTATGATAATCTTACCGTTATAAATAATACTATTAAGAACGCGTATTATGGTGTTTATCTATCATCGAATGCTGGAGGTTTAAGTGACAACGTGACAATTTCTCAAAATACATTTGGTTCAGTTATTCCCAGCGAAAAACTCACATTCCGGGGAATCTATTTGTCAAATGTGGTTAATTCCAACATTTTTAAAAATAATATTAGTAATTTAAAAGTAACAACAACTATATCCATTGCGGGAATCGAAGTTGTAGGTGCGAGTTCGTCCAGTGTTACCGTAAATTCAAATACGATAACAGGAATTTATTCTGAAAATACTGGTGGCTACGGTGCATACGGTATTACGTTAGGCGGTGGAAATAATCATCTAGTGGTAAATAATTCGGTTTCAGATATACGCACTACGAATTATACGTTTGCAACTATGTCCAGTAATCCTTTTGGTATTCGTTTAAGTTCGGGCACAGGCCATAAAGTATATTACAATAGCGTTAACCTTTTTGGGCCGGTAACTTTGGGAGCTTCAGTAACTACATCTCAGAGTTCTGCTTTTGTCGTAACCTCTACAGCTGTTACTGGTTTAGATATTCGTAATAATATATTTGGCAACAGTATGTCTTCTACCTTACCAAGTAGCGAATATTATGCGGTGTGGTTTCCCTTCGGTTACAGTTTTGCAACCACCACTCTAAATAATAATGGATATTATGTTACTAGCGATGCTTCACATTTCGTAGGTAAAATAGGTACAACTTATGGTACATCAAATTATAATACATTAACAACTTGGAGGGCGATATCGCAAGTAGGTAATGCTGGTAACGATGTTAATTCAGTGCCTAATTTTAACGGCAATGCGCCTTTCGTTTCTAATACTAACTTAATGATCCCGAACAATTCTGTTACAGCTATTGAATCGGGGGGTATTATTATTGCATCTTTAGGTACTAATGTTGATATTTTAGGGAACACTCGTCCTAAAACGGGGACAAATCCAAACTTAAGTCCTGACCTAGGCGCTTACGAGATTGACGCCATTGTTTTACCGTCGCCTCCAGCTATTAATTCCGTTTCTATTTCGCCAACCGGCAATTTTTGTACAGCCACTTCTAGAAACATCACGGCGAGTGTAACACCAGGAGGCGCAACGCTTACCTCGGTTGTAGTTAATTATGCATACAATGGCGTTCAGCAAATTCCGATTACAATGACGGGTGGAAGTTTTTCTTCGGCATCGATATGGAGTGCTACGATACCAGCATCAACTACGACGGTTACTTGGAATGTGACAGTTACAGATCCAACATATACTATTACTACAAATGGTATTTCTTATTCTGATGCACAGTTAGCATCTATTTTATTGACTACTTTATCAACTCCAAATCCTCTGTGTGCGGGAAATAGCGCAACGTTAACGCCTAACTTCGCAAGTTTAAATGCTGCACCTTCTTATAGTACTTTTCCGGCTATTTCGAGTCCTACAGCCGATGAAGATATCGGTAATGTAAAATTTGGAGCGCTAAATAATACGACAGCTGCTAACACTCTTACTGGTACCATAGGTACTGCAACGGGTGTTGCCGGAGGTTCATCTAATTTTACAGCATTTGGCCCATACAATTTTAATGCTGGTACTGTGTATAATTTAAGTTTAAGTTCCATTACAGCCGGGGGAAGTTATGCTAATGCGTTTGGTGTTTTTATTGATTACAATAGAAACGGAAGTTTTACCGACGCAGGCGAAAATATTTATTCCTCGGGGGTTACTATTACTGGCCCACACACGGAAACAGTTAATATTACCATTCCAACTGCTGTGTCTATCGGTTTAACTCGGATGCGTGTAATTTGTAATGAAGGTTTAGTAACCGGCCCGAATATGAGTTTTAGTTGGGGCGAATATGAAGAGTACACTTTAAATTTATTACCTTCTTTTACTTATGCTTGGACAACTAGCACAGCTACGGTCGGTACAACGTCTACGTTAGTTGTTACACCTACTGTTACAACAAACTATACTCTTACAGCGACAGATGGTAGTGGTTGTTCCATTTCAGCTGCACCTTTAGCAGTAACAGTTACACCTACACCCGCTACTCCTACAGCTTTTAACTCTGTTCAATGTGGATTAGGCGTGCCAACAGCTTCAGTAAGCGGTGGTGCCAATTATAAATGGTATGCAACTTCTACATCTACAACGGTATTACAGTCCGGAACTGTTTCCAATTACACAACAGCCATCGGTTCTACAACTACTTTTTATGTTTCATCTGCTGTAGGACTTTGCGAAGGCCCGCGTGCAGCTGTTACAGCGTCGGTTACCAACCCTGATCCTATTACTGCAACTTCAACATCATCAGTGATTTGTCCTGGCCAGACGTTTACGTTAACTGCGGCAAGTACAGGCACCAATAATATTTACAGTTACACTTGGACACCAACACCTGTTGCTGGCAGCGGCATTTCAGGCTCGGCTGCAGGTGCTTCTGTT
>JAYTBK010000276.1:0-9597 GCA_043737035.1 Bacteroidota bacterium
CTCAGAAACTATTAAAAAAAAACACATAAAAAGTTTTGCAAGTTTAAAATTGGTTTATATATTTGCAGCCCGAAATACAAAGATCGCATTGCATTAATGATGATTCTGTAGCTCAGCTGGTAGAGCAATACACTTTTAATGTATGGGCCCTGGGTTCGAGTCCCAGCAGGATCACTTTATTTCGGTAAAAACCTTGTAAGAAATTACAGGGTTTTTTGTTTTTTAAGAATCTTTTAAATTATAAAGGTCTTTTTTTTAATGGGATCACAGAAAGAAGGAACTGTGAAAACCCTTCTAATATTTGGAGTAATAGTGGAAATGGTTTCAATTAGTAAAGAAAACAATGTTGTAAAAAAAATATTTATAATCTAAAATTTACAGCAAGGGTAATTCTGTTTTCGGTCTTCTTTAAATCTGCGGCCCACGGCAAAACCGGCGTCGGACCATTCGTCCAACCGCTGGCAGATGTTGTACCGCCACTGCCGCAAAAATAAGGAATGCTTGATTGCCTGTAAACGTACTCCAGCCTAAACGTTACAAAATCGTTAGGCATTAAATCAAACGTTGTAGTAAACTGAAATATTTCGAGTTTCTTATTTTGAGCAATCGCAACATCGTAATTGTTGGGTACGTTTCCCGCTACTGCTGGCGTAAAGCCAAGGTACGGCGATTCGTTGACGCCATTAACTACCGCTTGGTTTGTAACGTAATCACCTCTTAATGTGAAAGCTAATTTATTTTTCAAAAACCACAACCTGTTGGCAATTGAAGCACCGGCCATAAAATTTTGCGATGCATCAACCTTATCGTCGGCCGCGTTATTACTTTGAAAACCGTAGTGTGTATTAATGCTTAATGCCGCCTGCGATATTTTTTTTGATGTAGGATTTTTAAAATATCGACCCACAACACTATTGTCGTTATGGAAACGCAACCTGTTTGATTGATTTCCTAAAGTATCGGGTTTTTGCGTATCCCTCCCCAAATAAAAATTTGCTACCAACTGAATATTTTCATTTGGGCGCCAATATGTTGAACTTCCCACCCCGGGCGATTTACTAAAGCTGTTGTAGGTTTGCCAGCCGTTAATGAGCCAAATTTCTTGTTTTAATTTTTTACTTGGAAACATTTGCAACCTCACTCCCGAAAAGTAAAACGGAGTAAATTCGCATGAAAGGCTGCGCTGATAGTTCCAATTTTCTTGCGTTGTGTAACTTTCAAGGCCCACGTAACTCATAAAAATTCCCATTTCAACATTCACGCCATACCACTTATTAAAATGGTAACCAACTGCGGCTTCACGTATGTATTTTAAGTTACTTACGCTTGTATTTCTTCCCCGCGCTACCGAACCATCTAATTCCTGCACAATGGATGCCATTTGTCCGTACTGCAGCCAAATTCGGCCGATCATATTCTTATAATTTGTTTCAATACCTACGCTTGCAAGGTTTAATGTAGCTTCGTTGTGCCTGCCAATAGTTGATGAAATTGTTTGGGTATTATCTACCGGGTTTGCAAAATTATAATTATAGTAAGCATCTACATAAGCTACACCGGTAAATACAAGCTCATCGTTTTTTTTAAACAACAACGGAAAATCCTTTTGTCTATTTTGTCCGTTTATCCACGTTAAATCCATCCCATCAAAAGGTACTTTAGAAATAATACTGTCTTTTAAAATAATTGTTTCTAATTGATTGTTTACCGTGGGTAAATTATTTTCCTGACAAAAAACCGACGTTACGGAAATGGGAAAAACCATGCACACAAAAATTTTACTATAGCTCATTTTAATGGGACGTATTTTACTTTATTGGAATAATTTTTACTGATAAGAAATAAACACAAAGATTTAACCAATTCGTTTTAAATTTAAATCTTTAGGTGTTTTAATTACCATCGGAAATTTTTCAATTTTTACAGAACTACTATCAAGGCCAAAAGCGCGGGCTTCACTTAAACTAAACTTCTTCACAAAAAAGTATATGTTCATTATAAATTTCTCGAAAGCAGGAAGGTCGTTTTCGTACGACAGAAATTTTTCGAGCACCACAAATTTAAAATCTCCAATAACATTATTTTTATTGAGTGATTCGTAACGACTGGTAATATCTACTTCGCCATTGCTTACCATATCCTGTACAACTTTACGGAACATTAAATTTATTTTTGGATTAACCCGAAAACCTAATCTAAAGTCAATACGGATTATATCATTTTCTGCAATTTGAGTTACCTTATAATCCATGCGATAAGGTTCGTTCATCACATCAACGTGCACAAACCAATATACATCGGCTTTTTTAGGCCGTTTTTGTAAAATAGAATAAATTATTTTTGATTCGATTTCTTCAGGATTATTGGCACTCGTCATATAAACAAGATGGGTGGCATATTTGTGAAGGGATTCATCATTACTCAAGTCAATAAGAGACTGTTTATGATCCGAGAATTTTACCATATCAATATACCTTTTACTGATTTTTTTGGCTTGATGCCATACAGTCATTATCATTATTAAACACGATGCGATGAGCAGCGTTATCCAGCCGCCGTGTGTAAATTTGCTAAGATTAGCCCATAAAAAACAAGCTTCAATAGTAAGGTAACACGTAATAATGAAATAAATAAAAAATTTGTTATACCTTTTCATGTGCATGTAAAAATTCAACAAGGTAGTAGTCATTAACATACACAATACAATCGCTAATCCATAGGCATTTTCCATATTTGCCGACTCTCTGAAATATAATACTACTACAATACAGCCTGTTAATAAAAGCCAGTTCAATGAAGGAATGTATAATTGCCCACGCAAATCGGTAGGATATTTAACTTCAACCTTTGGCCATAAATTCAGCCGCATGGCCTCATTAATTAAACTAAAAGAGCCACTTATTAACGCCTGCGAAGCTATCACAGCAGCCACGGTAGCAATCACGATCCCATAAGGTAAAAAAGCCTCAGGCATAATAGCAAAAAATGGGTTACTCGCTTTCATATCGCTCAAACGCTCGCCTTCATGAGCAATTAGCCACGCACCCTGACCAAAATAATTTAATACGAGCATTGTTTTTACAAAGATCCAGGAAATGCGAATGTTATTTTTTCCGCAATGGCCAAGATCAGAATACAACGCTTCGGCTCCCGTGGTACATAAAAAAACGGCGCCTAATATTAATATTCCGGATGGATGTGTTGCCAATAACTTATATGTATAATAAGGATTTAATGCTGACAATATCGACCAATTACCAGCGAGTTTGGCAATGCCTAATACGCCGAGCATTAAAAACCAAACAGACATTAACGGCCCAAAAAATTTACCAATAAACCCGGTACCAAACTGTTGTATAAAAAACAAACCAAATAAAATTCCAATTACAATTGGCACAGTGTTTAGTTCTGTATTAAATACACGCAAACCTTCAACCGCGGCCGATACCGAGATTGGAGGAGTTATTATTCCGTCGGCTAATAAAGCACTTCCGCCTATTACCGCAGGCACAATAAGCCACTTATATTTACTGCGTTTAATTAGGGTAAACAGTGAGAAGATTCCCCCTTCGCCATTGTTATCGGCACGTAACGTAAGTATTACATATTTTATAGTTGTTTGTAAGGTAAGTGTCCAGAAAACCGCTGAAATAGCGCCTTTTACAATATCAGCATTAATGGGCGCCGAGCCCATAATGGCGCTCATTACATAGAGTGGCGAGGTGCCAATATCGCCGTATATAATACCTAACGTTACTAATAATCCACCTATTGTCGCTTTACTTATTCCGTGGGGTTGAGCAGTCATTTTTCTGTATTTAGTTTCTCCATTGCACATCAAAAAAAATAAACAATAAATATGTATCCTATTGTTAGAATATCACTCAAAAAAAATTGTTGGAAATATCCAAGCAATTAATCCCGCAATTGATCTTCGTTTTTGATTTTACAAATAATCGCGTAAAGTTACAGATATGTTGTAAACTTTAAAGAAAATAAATACATTAAAATGAACAATCAAAGAATTACTTTGGTCGAAAGTTGAGATCAGAAACAGTGAGATTTTAAAGAAATAATTAGGAACTCCGATTTAAAATCTGTTCACGCGTTTATGGCAATAAGGCGTGCCGCCGTCTTTTTCATAATATTGTTGGTGATATTCTTCAGCCGGCCAAAAAGTTACCGCTTTTTTAAGTTGAGTTGCTACTTTATAACCTTTTAATTTTAGAAGTGAAATCAAATTTTCCGAGATCTTTTTTTGATCATCAGTCTCATAAAAAATAACCGACAAATATTGTTCACCTAAATCGTTCCCTTGGCCGTTAGCTTGTGTAGGATCGTGTATCTCAAAAAACAATTTTGCAAGTTCCTCAAAGCTGGTTTGCATTGGATCAAAAACAATTTCAAGCGCTTCTATGTGGCCGGTGGTATGGTTGCAAACCTCGCGGTAAGTAGGATTTTGAGTGTGACCACCCGTGTAGCCCACAGTAGTTTTTTTTACACCCTTTGCATTTTGAAAGTAATATTCCACTCCCCAAAAACAACCGCCAGCAAATATTGCCGTCTCCTGTGCTTTTTGAGAATTTTCATTATCCGGCACAAATGCCATCGACACGGAGTTTACGCAATGCCTCGTGTCTTTATCGGTAAGGCCCTCGCCATAAAATACATGCCCTAAATGCCCGTTACAGGTTGCACATACAATTTCGGTTCGCCTACCATCGATATCCGGGATTTTTTTTACAGCACCTGGAATTTCCTGATCAAAACTAGGCCATCCACAGCCCGAATGAAATTTAGAATCTGACTTATACAATGGCGAGTTACATTGCTTGCAAATATATGTACCCTTCAAAAAAATATCGGTGTATTCTCCTTTAAATGGTGCTTCGGTACCTTTATTAATGATAACACGTTCCTCTTCCTTGGTTAGTTTGTTTAAATTCATGGTTTTATTTTGTTTTATACCGGTATTAACTTTAGTGTCCGCATTTTGACAGCGTGTTCCTGAGCAAGCAATAACTAAAAATGTTATTACTGTTATGTACCGAAATTTGTGTTTAAATGATTTTGCGTTCATATGTTTAATTCTATTTATAAATGTAATGATTAAGCCAGCTTGTTTAATTGTTTTAGCATTTATTAGTTAATGGATATACGTGTTTTGCAAAGCATCGGATTTACAAATTTTACAGGTCACAAAATTTAAGGTATCATTAATTTAAATTAGCTCAATTATTCGGCGGATAAAAACAGCATGCAAAATGCTATAAATTGTAGCACCGCCAAGGGGTATAGTTTCTTAAATTTACAGCATGTTTGCCATTATTGATATTGAAACCTGCGGTGCCAAATTTGATTTTAGGAAAGGAAGAATTACAGAAATATGCATTTTAGTGCACGACGGCCTTACAGTGATTAGGAATTTTACAACCCTCGTAAATCCTGAATGCAATATTTCATCCTATTTTACAAGCCTTACAAATATTACCAATGATATGGTAGCTGATGCGCCAAAATTTCATGAAATTGCTAAAACAATAATTGAACTTACCGAAGGGTGCATTTTTGTAGCCCATAATGTTGGGTTTGATTACAGTTTTATTAAAAATGAATTTGCATCATTAGGTTACGTTTACAAACGCGAAACATTATGCACAGTGAGGTTAAGCAGGAAGCTAATGCCCGGAAGATTATCTTACAGTTTGGGAAAACTCTGCGCAGGCTTAGGAATTGAAATTTTTGGAAGACACCGCGCTGAAGGCGATGCAGTAGCTACTGCAAAATTATTTGACATATTGCTGCGCTTAAAAAATGATAATCCATTATACAAAAATAAAGGTGTTGCAGAATTGATGACCCGCCGCATTGACGCCATTAAAAAATATATTTTAAATAAAATACCCGAAGTGTGTGGTGTTTACTATTTTTTAAACAATGAACAGAAAATCATTTATATTGGCAAAAGCATTAACATGTACAGCCGTGCTATTAGCCACTTTAACAGCGACGTAAAAAAAGGAAAAAAAATGCTGAACGAACTGTACAACGTTAATTTTGTGGAAACAGGAAGCGAACTCGTAGCCATATTATTAGAAGCACAAGAAATTAAAAAATATAAACCCTTTTACAATCGAAAAAGTAAATCGGAATTGTTTACACACGCAATCGACTTTGCAATTAACAAACAAAATATTATCCAATTTAAAATTGTGCCTTATGAGGAATCAGCAAATGCGCTGTTATCGTGCACCACATACTCAACAGCGCGCAGCTATTTAGACAATTGGATAACTGAATATACGTTATGCCTGCAACATTGTTTTTTAACCGAAGAAGCCAGTGTATGTTTTAATCATCAAATTAAAACTTGTAACGGAATATGTGTCGGTGAAGAAGCTGTTGACGACTATAACAAACGCGCTAAAAAAATATTGGAAAGATTTACATACACTGAACCGAATTTTTTATTGATGGATCGCGGCCGTACCATAGAAGAACGCTCGGTAATATTGGTAGAAAACGGCTACTATGTTGGTTATACTTACATCGACCAGCTTACGCAATGCAACACAATTGATGATTTAAAGGATGTTGTAAAAAGGCAAACGTATTATCCCGATACAAATAATTTGATCAAAGCCTATCTGCAAAAACATTCGCTTAAAACCATTATTTTAAAAAAACTGAAGGCAACAGAATATTTTTCAGATTAGTGCCATATTCTTTCGTATGTCTTATTCCTTTATAAAAATTTATGCTAATTAAAATTTTAAACAATTTTTAGCTGTATCTTAAACCTAAAATGTTGGAAATCGATAAAATTATAAACCAAACAAAAAACTGGATTAAAACCGTGGTAATAGGTTGTAATTTTTGTCCGTTCGCTGCCAGAGTTTTCTTGGAAAACACCATACACTACATTGTCAGCGATGCTAATGCTGTGCCCGAATGTATTAACGTTTTAAGCGAACAATTTTTTTTTCTGGAAACTAACAAACAAATTGAAACTACACTTATAATCATTCCCGCCGGTTTCCATGATTTTGAAAAATACTTAAAATTGGTACAGGCTTCCCAAAAATACTTACAAAAAAACGGGTACGAAGGCGTTTATCAAATTGCAAGTTTCCACCCCGATTATTATTTTAATGGAGCCGAAGAAAACGACCCGGCTAATTATACGAACCGTTCGATATATCCAATGTTGCACATTTTACGCGAGCAGAGTATAACAAAAGCTCTTGCACATTATCCAAATTCATTATCAATACCCGATAATAACATTGCTTTTGCCCAAAAAAAAGGTTTACATTTTATGAAAATGCTTTTGGCAAATGCAACGGGTTGATTTCAATTTGCTCCATTGTTTTATAATTATTTGTTTTTAATTGCATCACTCGTTTCGTACATTTATATATCATGAAACTCGTAATTTCAATATTAGTTTTCTTTACTGTAGCAAGCCTTTCAGTTTTTACTTCATGCACAAAGGATGTAATTGCCGCCGAATACGGAGATTATCCCACAGATATTGGCCGGATTATGAACTACAAATGTGCTACTTCCGGATGTCACAATACTACTAGTGCGGGCGCTGCTGCAAACCTTAATCTTAGCAGCTATACGAGTTTATTTGAAGGCTCAACCAACGGCTCGGTTGTTATTCCTTATCGAAGCGATTTTTCTTCCCTGTGTTATTTTATAAACACATATGAAGATCTAGGACCTAAAAATTTGCCCACAATGCCTTTAAATGCTTCGCCGCTTAGCGCGGAAGAAGTAAAAACAATTAAACATTGGATAGATGTTGGTGCGCCGGATATTAACGGAAAAATAATGTGGGCAGATAACCTGAGCCGAAAAAAATATTATGTACTAAATCAAGGCTGCGATGTTGTAACAGTTATTGATTCGAAAACACAATTACCAATGGGCTACATAACGGTTGGAAACCTGCCTTCTGTACCCGAATCACCGCACATGATAAAACTATCTCACGATGAAAAATATTGGTACGTAATTTTTACTAACAACAATATCATACAAAAATTTAGTACTCTCACCGATGAACTTGTTGCCCAAACCGACCTTGGTAAATTTGGTGGACAGCCATTCAACAACTGGAATACTTTTGTAATTAGTAACGATGACAGTAAAGCCTACTGTGCTTCGTGGCAAAATAATAGCAGAATTGCTGTGGTGGATCTCAACAACATGAAACTATTGCATAATTACGGTGGCTTTAGCGATGCACACGGTATTACACTTAATAAAACCAATGATACGATTTATGTTACTAAACAATCGGGAAACTACATTTATAAACTTGATACGGCATTTAACAACGTAAATGCAGTTGTATTGGCTCCTGCGGGAACTGCGGCGATAAGTACAAGCGGAAGTTTTGATCCGCACGAAATTGTGTTTTCGCCCGATGGAAGTAAATATTTTGTGAGTTGCCAAACATCAAACGAAGTGCGGGTAATGCAAACCGCCGGCGACGTTTTTTTAAACTCAATAACTACAGGAGTAAATCCGTTAGAAATGCTGGTTGACCGAATAAGAAATAAATTGTACGTTTCCTGCCTACTCGATCCAAATACAAATCCAAAAATTTTAGGCTCTGTTTCTGCTATTGATATAAATTCGTTTGCGGTGTCAAACTACAAGGTCGGCTATCAACCTCACGGGCTTGCCATTGATGAATTAAATCAACGCCTTATCGTTGTTAACAGAAATACTTTTACAAATGGCCCCGTTCCGCACCATACCGGTAATTGCGGGAGAAACGGATTTTTGAGTTACTTTAATATAAATACCATGCAATTGTTAAATAAAACTACTGAAGTCGCTTCGGATCCTTATTCAATTACTTCAAAAAATTAATGTTAGTATTTCCTTTAAATAAACCTGTTTTGTTATTCGATGGACATTGTAATTTTTGTAGTTCAACCGTTCAATTTATTTTCCAACATGAAAAAAATAAATTTTTACACTTCACATCTTTGCAATCCGAAACCGGAAAAGAATTATTATTGCATTATAAAATTGATCCTGCACAAACCGATAGTTTGGTATTAATTGAAAAAGGCAAAGCGTATGTAAAATCCACGGCTGCGCTTAAAGTTACGCAATACCTCCGCTCACTGTATCCGGCTTTGTATTGTTTTATGATTGTACCGTCTTTTATGCGTAACTGGATTTATGATTTTATTGCGAGAAACAGGTACAAATGGTTTGGCAAATCGGAAAGCTGCATGTTACCGGATAAAGAATTTGCCAAACGCTTTTTATAATTTATTTTTATAATATGACTAAGCTTTCAGTAAACATAAATAAAATTGCTACGCTCCGCAATGCGAGAGGCGGAAACACGCCTGATCTTTTAAAAGTAGCTCAGGATTGCGAACGTTATGGAGCGCAAGGCATAACAGTGCATCCACGACCCGATGAGCGGCACATTCGATATCAGGATGTATATGATTTAAAACCTCTTATTAAAACAGAATTAAATATTGAAGGCAATCCTAAAATTCAAAAATTTGTAGATCTTGTATTGGACGTGAAACCTCAACAGGTTACATTAGTTCCTGA
>JAYTBK010000277.1:0-3988 GCA_043737035.1 Bacteroidota bacterium
CAACCCAATATTTAATCTTTTATTTTTTAAAGGCGTGTGGGCCGTAAATGATACGGTGGTAGGCGCACCAATTATTCCGGCCCACTGCTTACGGTATAATCCTGTTACATTAAGCGCATCATTACTACCGGCATAAGCAGGATTTATAAGTAATCCGTTAAACATATATTGACTATAATTACTGTTGTGCTGGGCAGTAATTTGGTGCCAACCTACAAGAGTTAATATTAAAAGCCAAAGTTTCATTTAATTGTTTTCAAAATGATAAAGCCGGTATAATCTTTTTTAATAGATGGAATTATTAATGTGTAAAAATAAGTATCGTCAGTCAAAAATTGGTTATCCAGATTAAATCCATTCCAATCATTTTTGTAATTTGAATTTTTGTAAACCAAAGCTCCCCAACGATTAAACACATTAAAATTTACATCGCTATAAAAATCAAGGCCTAGCACTATAAATTTATCATTCATGTTATCGCCATTCGGTGAAAATGCATTTGGTATAAACAGCGGTTTAAGATATACTGAAACGTCATCGGTATTATCAGGACAAACGCCATTTTTTACTGACCATCTAAAAATATTATTCCCTGTGCTAATTTCGGTAACGTTTGTACTTGGCTGCGAGACGGATGCAAATAAAGCACTTCCTTCAACAATACTCCAAAATCCTACACCCAAGGTTGGTGTGTTGGCCGATAGTTGACACAGTGGAATTTCTAAAGTTAAATCATTTCCGGCAATAGCAGCATCAGGCAACGCATCCCGAATAATTGTTACTTCACCTGAACTTACAGGACAAACGCCGTTAGTCACCGTCCACACATAAATATTATTTCCAATACCGATATTGCTTAACTGCGCATTTTGCTGATTAATATTACTGAAATTTCCGGAACCATTGTTTACCGTCCATATCCCAGCCCCCGCACTTGGAGCCGTGGCTGCCAGAATTCCATTATTGGAACAAATTCGTTGGTCGGCACCGGCACTCGCCGCTGCGGGATTAACATAAGAAAATATATTAGTGGTATCAAACGACGCAGGGCAACTGCCGTTTACTATAGTCCATACAAAAATATTATTACCCGCGCTTAGGTTCCCAACGGTGCTTTCGGCACTACTTGTATTATTGATAATAGCATTGCCGGACACGGCTAACCAACTACCGACACCAATAAAAGCCCTGTTAGCTTTTAACGTATCATTTGACCCGCAAATAATTTTATTAATTCCCGCATTGGCAATTGTAGGAAAATCGTCATTACGAATTACAACTGTATCAACTAATACGGGACAAACTCCATTTGATATCGACCAAATGATTTTATTAAACCCTATGCCAAGTCCTGAAATGTTTGTGTTATTATTTCCTGCATTTGCAATGGTTCCGCTTCCGGTTACTAATGTCCAAACTCCTGTTCCATTAATCGGATTGTTTGCATTTAACGATGCGATATTGCTACAAATAAACTGGTCCGGTCCCGTATTTGGAACATCGGGTGAAATATCTTTTGTAATAATAACACTACTACTCGAAGTAGGGCAACTTCCGTTTGAAATTGTCCAAACAAATTGATTTGCACCGTTGCTGATTCCTGTGACAACACTATTTGGATTATTAGGAAAAGACACGAGGGCAATACCACTTATAACTGACCAAATTCCTACACCCGTTACCGGAGCATTTCCATTTAACGTTGCTGTTGAGGAACAAATGGTTTGGGCACTGCCTGCGTTGGAAACTGTTGGCGACAAGTCCCTTGTGATAGTGACCGTGCTTGTTGAAGCAGGACAAACTCCGTTAGAAATTGTCCAAATATATTTGTTTAAGCCATTGCTTAAACCCGTTACGCCGCTATTTGGAACAGATGGAGAAGTTACAGCGGATGTTCCTGTTACCACACTCCATAAACCTGTGCCTATTGTGGGTGTATTTCCATTTAACGTTGCTGTTGAGGAACAAACGCTTTGCGCACTGCCTGCGTTGGAAACTGTTGGCGAGCTGTCAACAGAAATTAATATCGAGGTGCTATTATTTACATTTGCACACTGGCCGATAACCGTTACTTTTCGTCTGAAATAGGTACTCACCGTGAGCGAAGGGGAAGAATAATTTTGGTTTGTAACCGTGCCGGCCGCGTTTACCCAGCTGGCATTATCTAAACTTTTTTCCCACGTGTAAATACAGGGTCCGCTTCCAACAGGCAATGATCCTGATAATGCGAATGGCGCGGTTCCAGAACAAATCGTTTGACTAGCCGAAACCGTATTGTTTGTAATAGATGTGCAACCAATTTTAGCTACGTAAATATTATCGCTTCCTCCATCAGTTAATGTGTAAGCTCCAAATACAGCGCCATTGTCATGGTCTCCAGCAACATATATTCCTCCGGCGTTATCTACAGCACTTCCATTCATTTCTTCGTCGCCATTCGTACCCGCCATTGCAGCCCACTGAAACGTTCCCGAATTAGAATACGAACTTACAAAAACATCTTTTCCATTTGCGGTAAAAATAGGTCCCCCAGCCGCTGAATAGTTCAAAGTGCTTTTAAAAGTACCTGATAAAACAACATTCCCCTTACGATCTACTTCTATTGCTCTCCCAATTTGATCGCCTCCGGTGGATCCGGTAACCGCCGCGCGCCATGTAAAGACACCTCCTTTACTTAATTTGGCAAGAAATAAATCTGTACTTCCTCCGCCTGTATGAGTTTGTGTTAAAGTTATTGATGGAAAACTAAAATTAATATCATCCTCAAGGTAACCGCTCACGTATAAATTCGCTGCATCTTGGTTTATCGTCCACCCACCCACATCATTACTGGTGGCACATGTGATGTTATTTTGCCAAACAAAATTGCCGCCTGCTTGGGTATAGGTAACGATAAAAACTTGTTGTTTGTTGTTTTGCTGCGCTGGTAACAAAGCAGATGCTACTCCTGCCGAATTCTTAAATGTAATATCTGCGTCATATCTCCCAATGAAATATGCGTTATTGGCATCAGCCACAACATTAAATCCACAATCTATTTTATTACTGCCACCGGAAATTACCCATTGAGCAACACCCGAAAAACTATATTTGGCACCGAAAGCTTCGCCATTACTATTTGTGGAGGTGCTAACCTTGGTGATGCCACTGCTAAACGAATAGAATGTAGCGGGTGAATTCGTATAATATCCGGTAAGATAAACACCGTTGGCATCTGCATACATTTTCCAAGGCTCTTCATCACCAGAGCCACCATATTTTACGGCCCAAATAAATACCCCGGATGCCGAATATTTCGCTAAAAACCCATCTTTTGCTCCTGAAGAAGTTAAATTAAAGGTTGTAGCGGTGGGATCAAAATCGGCAGTGCCGGTAAAATATCCGCAAATGTAAATGTTTCCGGAAGGATCAACTGACACACTCCTTACTTCATCCATTGTGGTCCCACCCACTTTAATTGCCCATTGAAATATTCCGCCAATAGTATATTTAGCAAGAAATCCGTCATTTTGCCCATAAGTTGAGCTTAATGTCGCCCCATATTTTGAACTAATATCGCCTGCAAAGGTTCCGCCGACATAAATATTATTCGAATTCGTATCGCAGGAAACATCCCAAGCATATTCTGATGCGCTTGAAAACGCTTCTTCAGCCCACAACCAGGGTGGTGCCTGTGCCCTCACGAAACCGCTGCAAATTAAAAAAGCAAACAGGTAAAATTTAATCTTCATTACTTTTTTTATGAGGTTAATCGAAGTATATTCAATTCTTATTCCAAAACTGAAGATAAATACGGCACTAAAAATAAGTGTTTCGTCCTGATTTTTTGAATCACTCAAGATTCCGTAAGTCAAAAGGGTAAATTTTTCTACAGGAGAAAAAAAAGTTGTCTTATAAATGGACAGTCTTTTAAGTAGTGAGAACGAGATTTGAACTCGTGACCTTCGGGTTATGAATCCGATGCTCTAACCAACTGAGCTACCTCACC
>JAYTBK010000278.1:0-9552 GCA_043737035.1 Bacteroidota bacterium
GATTGTACAGGTCATGGCGTTCCCGGTGCATTGGTAAGTGTTATTTGCAGGGACGCTCTACAGAGAACGGTGAGAGAAATTGGCATCACTGATCCCGGAAAAATGCTTGATAAAGTACGGGAGTTGGTAATTGAAACTTTTGGGCAAAACGAAGTTAAAAATACGACGAGCGAGGTTCAGGATGGAATGGATATTAGTTTGTGTGCCTTAAACATTGTTACAAATCAATTGTCTTGGGCTGGCGCTAACAATCCCTTATGGATCTTGAAAAAAAATAATCCTGACATTGTGCAAATTAAAGGGAATAAACAGCCTGTGGGTTTACACTCAAACCCGTTACCATTTACCACACATACGTTAGCTTTAGCGCCGGGCGATCAGATATATATATTTACTGACGGCATTGCGGATCAATTTGGCGGAGCACGGGGGAAAAAATTTAAATACAAACAATTAAGTGAATTTTTAAAGGAGCAATCTAAACATCCACTAAACATCGTATCACAAAATCTGAACGATAAATTTGAAGCTTGGCGTGGAAATTTAGAACAAGTTGACGACGTATTAATAATTGGAGTTAAAATTTAAAATGAAAAGTATCGGCTTGGTATGTTTTTTGCTCGCAATGAGCGTTTCGTTTGCTCAAATCTACAATGTTAAGTTTATACGTGTAAATCAAAAAGCCGAAACATTTGCAATAAACAAACAACAAGATTCCGCAGTATATTATTACAATAAACTTGTGATGTTCGACATCATGAAACTAAATGATACGCTAAAGGTTTATGTAGCCGATGCGTATTTGTATTTGGCGCAGTGTGCGCGTGCAGCCGACCAAAACAAAGACGCTGCCGCATTTATTTTAAAAGCAAAATACTTATTCCGCCCTCCGACACGGCTCGCCTTTTACAGGGTAAGTACGCCAACATTGAGTTACTTCGAACGATAAAAAATTTAAATGCAGCGAAAATTGAATTACGCCAAATATTAAGCTTTTGTAGGTTAAATAAGATAAAACAAAAAATAGTTTACGAATCTTACCTTACGATGGGTGCCATTTTTTTAGATGAAATTGAAGACATAGATTCGGGCCTTTACTATTCCACAAAAGCGCTGCCGTTAATATTAGCCGCGAAAGATTCAACTAAACTCGCCAAGTGCTTTAATAACATCGCGGTAGCTTACCATAAAAAAAACAAATTAGGCGAAGCACTTTCTTACTATCAAAAAAGTGTGGTAATTAACATTATCATGAAAAATTATCACGCAACCTTATTATCAAGTTGCAACATTGCTCAAATATATTGCGATCAAAAACAATACGAACGCGCGATTGCCCAAGCCAACCAAGTTTTGGAACAGTTTGTTACTAAAGAATTTGGCAGCATTAGAGCCGATTTGCATTTAGTAATGGCTCGCTCGTACTTGCATACCTCTCAACCCGATTCAGCCGAAAAATATTTTGAACAATTCTTTACGTTGATCTACGAACTTAATCAAACCGAACAACATAAAATTATTGCGGACGTAAATACAAAATATGAAACTGAACAAAAAGAAAAAGATATTTTACTGTTAGAAGAAAACGCCGAACTGCAAATAAAAGAATCGAAATTTAAACAATTTATTATTTACTGCTTTATTGGATTTAGCATTCTTCTAATCTTTACAATTTACCTTTCCGTAAAAAGTTACCTCAATAAAAAGAAAGACAATAAAATAATAACAATCCAAAAAAAGGAAGTTGAAAGACAAAAAGAATTAGTGGAAGTACATCAAAAAGAAATAATGGATTCAATAAATTACGCTAAGAGAATTCAATACAGTCTTTTAGCGCCGGAAAATATTTTAAACCAAAATTTGAACAGTTATTTCGTTCTGTTTCATCCAAAAGACGTTGTGAGCGGTGATTTTTATTGGGCAACCGAACAAAATAATTCTTTTTATTTGGCAACGTGCGATTGCACAGGCCATGGTGTGCCGGGCGCATTTATGAGCTTATTAAATATTGGATTTTTAAATGAAGCGATTAAAGAAAAAAATATTTCAACTCCCGATGAAGTTTTTAATTTTACAAGGTCGCGACTTATCGATTCGGTAGGCAGAGAAGCACAACAAGATGGAATGGACGGCATTTTATTACGCATCGATAAAAAAACAAATTCGTTAACATATGCTGCCGCCAACAATGCACCGGTGTTGGTTCGCGACAACGCAATCATTAGCTTACCAAAAGATAAAATGCCGGTTGGAAAAGGTGAAAAAACAACTCCATTCACCTTGTTTACTATTGATTACCAACAGGGCGACACACTTTACTTTTTTACAGATGGTTATGCTGATCAATTCGGAGGTTCACCCTACACTGTCAATGGCTCAACGGGTTTAAGCACACTGCAAGGTAAAAAATTTAAAATTAAACAGTTATTGCAGTTATTGCTAACGATTAACAGCCTTCCACTGAATGAGCAAAAAAATACGTTGTTGCAAAATTTTAATAATTGGAAGGGCCAACTCGAACAAGTGGACGATGTTTGTGTAATTGGCGTAAAATTATAAAAAAAATCCCTTTTTACGCAAGTTTACGTACATAAAAAGGAAATTGTAAGCTTAAAAAAATATCTTTGCAGCCGTGCTAGTTTCTCTCAATATTTTTTTTATTTCCTTTGGTATTGCCGATGCCATTGATATATTTTTAGTGGCCATTATGCTTTACCAATTATACAAAATGGTAAAAGGTACGGCTGCCGTTAATATTCTTGTTGGGCTGGCGTCTATTTATATATTTTGGATTATTGTACGCGCTTTTGAGTTCGACTTGTTAAGCTCTATCCTCGGAAAATTTATTAATGTTGGAGTAATCGCTATTATGGTTGTTTTTCAACAAGAGATAAGAAAATTTCTATTGTACATAGGCTCAAATGATTTTTTAAAAAATAATAATTGGAAAGGCATTTTTAATTTTGCAAAACGTGTTTCAACTTCGTCGGTTTCTGATTTGGATGTAGATTCAATCGTAAACGCATGTGTAAATATGAGTGAAACTAAAACCGGCGCACTTATTATTATCACTCGCAAGTCCGATCTTAAATTTTATGTCAACACCGGCGAAATAGTGGATTCCGCTCTAACCGACAAAATGCTTGAAAATATCTTCTATAAAAACAGTCCGATGCATGATGGCGCGGTAATCATTAAAGATAACCGAATTGTTGCCGCGCGCTGTGTTTTACCCGTTACCGAAAAAGAAAACTTTCCATCTCATTTCGGTATGCGACACCGTGCCGCTGTGGGAATTACTGAAACTACCGACGCGCTCGCTATAACCGTTTCGGAACAAACTGGCGCAATTTCACTCACAGAAAAGGGAGAAATAAATTCAAACTTAACACGTGACAAACTCCGTTATTTCATCGAAAAAAATATTAAATACTAACCTTATAAAAAAATTCCTCTGCGCTCTTTGCCATGTCTTCGAGCGCTATGTGGTTAAACAACAAAAATGAATCTTCTTTCAGTAAATCAGTTAAGTAAAAGTTTTGGCGATAAAGTACTTTTTCAAAATATAAATTTCGGTATAAACTACGGCGATAAAGTTGCGTTAATCGCAAAAAACGGATCAGGAAAATCAACCTTGTTTAAAATTTTACAAGGCATAGAAATTCCCGACAGTGGCGATGTTGCTTTCCGAAAAGAACTTCGCATTTCATTTTTAAGTCAGGAGCCCGAGCTGAACGAAAATCATACCGTTGAACAAGCCATTTACGCAGGCGACAGCGAAATGGTTAAAACAGCAATTGATTACACGCGGCTTGTAGAAAAACATTACGCAAACCCAACCGATAAAACAGAAAACCAATTAGATGTGCTCACCAATAAAATGAATGATTTGGAAGCATGGAATGTTGAAACACAAATTATGTTGGTGTGCGCAAACATGGGATTAAATGATTTAACCCAAAAAGTAAATACGCTAAGTGGTGGGCAAAAAAAACGGCTTGCCCTTGCGCAGGTTATTTTAAATGAGCCCGATTTATTGATTATGGATGAACCGACAAATCACTTGGATGTTACCGTAATTGAATGGCTCGAAGATTATTTACGCAGCTATAAGAAAAGTATTTTGCTAGTTACACACGATCGTTATTTTTTAGATGAAGTATGTGACAGGATCATTGAAATTGATGACCACGCATTATTTGAATACAAAGGAAAATTTGATTACTACATGGAGAAAAAAGCCGAGCGAATGATGATGCAGGCTTCAGAACTCGATAAAGCAAAAAACTTATTTAAACGCGAGTTAGAATGGGTTCGTAAGCAACCGCGCGCACGTACTACAAAATCAAAATCGCGGGTAGACGCCTTTTATGATGTAGAGGCAAAAGCACGCAAAAAAAGTGTAGAGAAAAAAATAGAATTGAGCGTAAAAGTTGAACGCATTGGCAGTAAAATTATTGAAGTACACAATTTAAAAAAAGCGTTTGGCGATAAAAAAATTCTTGAACCATTTACCTATACTTTTATTAAAGGTGAAAAAATCGGAATTGTTGGCCCTAACGGAATTGGTAAAAGTACATTTATAAATATGCTGCAGGGCCTTGAGCCACCCGACACCGGAAAAGTTACCGTTGGCGATACAATTGTTTTTGGTTACTATTCTCAAAAAGGAATTCAGGTGGCCGAAGACAAGCGTGTGATTGAAGTTGTAAAAGATATCGCGGAATTTATTCCTTTGGCCAATGGAACGTCGTTAAGTGCATCGGGTTTATTAACCAGGTTTAATTTTGCACCCGATGTACAATATGGTCATGTAAGCAAATTAAGTGGCGGTGAAAAACGACGTTTGTATTTATTAACCGTTCTGGTGAAAAATCCAAACTTTTTAATACTCGATGAACCCACTAATGACCTTGATATTATCACACTTCAAACACTTGAACAATTTTTATTAGATTTTCAGGGTTGTGTTTTAATCGTATCACACGACAGGTATTTTTTAGATCGTTTAGTAGATCATGTTTTTGCTTTTGAGGGCGAAGGTATTGTAAAAGATTTTCCTGGAAACTACAGTGAATACAGGCAGTGGAAATACGATACAGAAGATGATGCCGAAGAATTAGCGAAAGAAAATAAATTGATTGACGATGCCAAAAATAAACCGGCCGAGAGCCAAACATTTATAGGTGCTGAAAAAACTTCGATTGCTGAAAAAAAGAAGTTGTCGTTTAAAGAAGAAAAAGAAATTGAAACTCTTGAAACAGAACTTGCAAATTTAGAAAAACGCAAAACAGAAATTGAAGTGTTGCTGGCGGGTGGTTCTAAAACTAGTGACATTGAAAAACTTTCGGCAGAGTTTACTACGGTTATAAAAACCATCGATGATAAAACAAACAGGTGGCTCGAATTGCAAAATTAAATTCTATAAAATCCGATTCAAAAGTTGCGGTGCTGTTCACGAGATCGCTAAGATTAAATTTAAAAACGAAAGATGGTTAAGATGTCGTACAGTTATGTTTAATAACCCTTTCAGAGTTAAAAAATTTGGAAGGGTTAAAACTAATTCTTCGAAACTTAGCACATTCGCCCGTTTTAAATTTCACCCTAATTGCCAGTATCAAAAACAATTGCGCGTAAATTTTGTATATTTAGTGAACTAAATTCCCGTATGGAAATATTTTTACTCTGTGTTATAATTGTTTTGTTGCTGCTAATGCACGCCGTTAAAAACGCGAAGCTAAAAAACATTGAAACAAAAATTTCTTCCATCGAAAGTTATCTTAAGCAGGTTAAACTTTTTCAGTCTAAAAAAATACAGGAGCAGGAAACTATTGAAAACGAAAAACCGATTGTTTTTCCGGTACTACCCATTATAAACGAGGTTGCACCAGAAGTAATTGCACCTGTTATTCCTCCGGCCATTGTTACTATTCCCGACGAAAAACCGATAATAAACAACGATCAAAAAAATACATTTACGCATGTACACGTTGAATCTCAGCAGAACACTAAAGTTAATTTAACCGCTTCTAAAACTGTATCGCAACCTAAAATTAGCTGGTATGAAAAATTCAGGGCTAATAATCCCGACCTCGAAAAATTTATAGGCGAAAATATTTTAAGTAAAGTAGCTATCACCATTCTTGTTATAGGCGTGGCATTTTTTGTAAAATACGCTATTGATAAAGACTGGATAAATGAAATTGCCCGTGTAGGTATTGGTATACTTTGTGGCGGAATTGTGCTTGGCTTTGCTCACCATCTTCATAAAAATTTTAAAGCCTTCAGTTCAGTATTAGTTGCCGGTGGCATTTCCATATTCTATTTTACAATTGGCATCGCGTTTCATCAATACCACATTTTTAATCAAACAACTGCCTTTATATTAACGTTAGTTATCACCTGTTTCAGCGTGTTCATTTCAATAATATATAACAGGCAGGAACTTGCGGTACTTTCATTAATCGGAGGATTTGCCGCGCCATTTATGGTTAGCACAGGCCAGGGAAACTATCTTGTATTTTTTTCATACATCCTTATACTCGATCTTGGCATGCTTGTGCTAGCGTATTTACGCAAGTGGAAAGTAGTGAACATATTTGCTTACTGCTTAACCACAATCCTTTACTTTAGCTGGCTGCAAGCCAAGGTTATTGAACAGCCCAATCCTCCCTATAAAGGTGCTTTTGTTTTTGCATTCATTTTCTATTTTGTGTTTATTATGATGAACATGATAAATAATATTAAAGAGAAAAGAAAATTTGGCGCCTTCGACCTTTCAATTTTAATAAGTAACACATTTTTATTTTATGGTGAGGGAATGCAAATCCTAAATCATTATCATCCAAAACTACAAGGCATATTTAGTTTAGGGATGGCCGTGTTTAATCTCGTTTGTTCATGGTTCCTGTACAAGAAATTTAGAGCGGATCAAAGGTTGGTGTACCTAATGATTGGTCTTACTCTTACCTTTATTACGCTTGTTGCTCCGGTACAACTACATGGTAATTATATTACACTATTTTGGGCGCTCGAATCTGTTTTATTAGTTTGGCTGGCGCAACGTTCGGGCATTGTCATGTATCGTCTGGTGGCCTTAATCGTTAGTCTGCTAATGGGTTTCAGCCTTATTATGGATTGGTCGCAAATTTATATTGATTACAGTGAGATAAAACCGGCAGTGCTATTTAATAAAGCTTTTATTACCGGTATTATTTGTTCGCTATCATTTTTGGCCACGGCCATGCTGCTAAAAAATGAGACTGAAAAAACAAAATTTGCAGGTATTACATTTAATCCGGTTGTCTACAGTCGTTTAGCACTAATACTATTTGGCGGGCTATTATACCTTACGGGATCATTCGAATTACTCTTTCAGTTAAACCAATTTATATATTTTGGTACCACCATTACTATCATTGTATGTGCGTATCATTTTCTATATTTTATAATACTCAATGTAATATTGCGCAACGCTACAAAACCGGTTCAGATAACTCTTTACATTTTTAATTATGTTAATGTGGTATTGTTTGTTTTGGTTTTTGCCATTTTTCCCAATCTCGATTTTGAAGAAAATGTAAGAGTGTCTGACAGAGGTTACCTGGGCTTTATATTCCATTATGTGCCGCTGATTTGTTTTGCGCTTTACCTGTATTTCATGCAGCGCACTATAAACCCGCCTAATTCTTATGTAAAAGGTTCAAAAATTTTGCGAACCATTTTGGTGGCTTGCGCGGTGGTATATGTTTCCAGTGTTGAGTTAATGGTTCACATTTTACAATTTACCATTCAAGCGACTACAAACGAAACTGAGGTGTGGACAAAAACCGAAGAAATACAGCGTGTAGAAACTCACATTGTAAAAATAGGTTTCCCGATACTTTGGGGTTTAATTTCATTTGTGTTTTTATATGTTGGTATGAAAAGACAAAACAAAACCTTACGTATCATGTCGTTAATTTTAATAGCGGTAATTTTACTGAAATTGTTTACCTACGATATTGAAGATGCTTCCGAAGCCGGTAAAATAATTGCCTTTATTATTTTGGGCGTTGTACTACTGTTTATTTCTTTTATGTATCAAAAAATTAAAAAACTAATTATAGATGACAATGCAACACTATCAATTAATGAAAACGAAACCTTGAATGAAACTAAAAATAACACCGATGAAACTATTTAATTTAGCAGCATTAATTTTATGTGGTTTCTGTTTAAAAATAAGTGGTCAGTCACATTCCACAATTTTAAAAAGAATTAGTAGAGACACACTCTATAAAATTTCCTTACCCCCCGCCTACAAACAGCACATGGCCGCCGATATGCATGATGTACGCATTTTTAATTCTAAAAAACAAGAAGTTCCTTATATTATTTTAAGCGAACCGTCGCGGCAAAAGGAAACAAATTTTATTGCGTACGAAATTGTCTCTCAAACTCATTTTAAAACATTTTCCGAAATTGTTATCTCTAATAAAAACAAAGATAAAATAAGTAACATTGCGTTTAATATTAATAACTCCGACGCTTATAAGTACTGTTCCGTAGAGGGAAGTAACGACGGTAAACAATGGTATGCTATAAGCGAGTTACAAGAACTTTCGCTATTATATAACGGCGCATATACAAATCAATACAAGGCAATTTATTTTCCGTTAAGTGATTATCTATATTTTAGGTTAACTGTCGACGATTGGCTGAGTCATCCATTAAAAATTAATTCCGCTGGTTATTTTAAAAACTCCGTTATAGCCGGAAAATTTTATGATGTTTTATATTCGAAAGAAATTCTTCAAAACGAAAAATCAAAAACCACCACCATTCACTTTAAGTTTAATAACAACCAAGCTATAAACCGTTTGGATTTTACAATTAAAGCGCCGCGATTGTTTTTGCGCCAGGCTATTATTTACGTCAACAGGCAAACACAAATAAAAAACAAACACGAAAACTACCGCGAGGAACTTGCTCAGTTTGAGATAAACTCAGATAAGCCTTTTCTTTTTGATGTTACCGAAATAAATGAAAAAGAATTTTTTGTAGAAATAAAAAATAAAGATAATCAACCAATGCAAATTGAAGATGTGAAATGTAAGCAGCTTGCATCCTTTTTAGTTTGCGACTTAAACGCAAATGAAACATACTCGTTAACAATGGGGAATAAAAATTTGAAAACACCCGAGTACGACCTTCAAAACTTTATAACACAGGTCCCGCAATTATTACCGGAAGCCGCGCTGTGCCAATTAATAAAAATTGAATCTAACATACCAAAGCCGCAAGTGAAAAATATTTCGTTTTATGAAACCTCACAATTTTTATGGGTATGTTTGGCAATTGGATGCATCGTTATCTTTTTGTTTTCGAGAAGCCTGCTAAAAGATATGGGGGAAAATCAAAACGAAAAGTAACTACACTGTTATTTTCTTGAGGGATCAACCATTACAGGAGCGGGTGTACTTTTTACTGGATCAGGTTGTACGTCATTTAAAGCATCATCAATTGATTTCCCAATCGAATCGGAAATGCGTTTTGCATTTTCATGCATTT
>JAYTBK010000279.1:0-9527 GCA_043737035.1 Bacteroidota bacterium
AATTAATAGTCAATGATTTTTTAAAATATCGTGAAGCACTATCAAGCTCAATGTTATTGAAGAACTCAATTGCTTTAAAATAAATTAATTTTTGATAGGTGATTTTTAAAATAGGATCGAGTGGCTGAACTTTTTCGATGGAGGCAATTGCTTGCGAATAATTTTTTGTAGTTGAATACACATTTACGAGGTATTGATAGGCCTCGGCTTTTTTTGTAGAGTTTGGGTAATCAATCAAATACTTTTGAAAAGCAACAACCGCGTCGTTGTATGGCGCAAACGATAACTCATAACATAATCTTGCATAGCTATATAAAGCATCTTCTTTTATTACGAGATCAAAATCAAAACCGGATGCCGCGTAAAATGCGTTGCGCGCTTTATATTTATTACCGGTTTGTATGTGACAGTCGGCAAGATGATACCAAGCATTTTGTGCCAGACTATCTTTTTTTGTTGTGGCTTTCTCAAAATGCAGCACCGCATTTTTATAATCCTTGATCTTGTAATAGCAGTAGCCTAAAGCATAATTTCCTTCATCGTTAAAATTACTTCCTGTTACATACGATTTTTTAAAATAGGTCAAAGCGTTTGTATAATCCTTAATATTAAAATACGATTCGCCAATCATCCTATTTATCTCGCTTTCCTTTTGCACGTGGGCTGTATCAATCAATAAAACAGGGGCATTTTTTATTACATCGTTGTATTTACCCTGAATAAAATAAATTTGAGTGATGTAATATGGTACAACCGTGCTAAATGTTTCGCTATTTAAAAGGCGAGTAAACCCTTGCAATGCGGTTTCATAATTTTTTTCCTGATAAGCAATGTGCGAGTAATAATAATTTGCGGGTTGGGAATATTTATTATCAACGTCTTTTATTTCGTAAAGATCCGGTTTAGCTTTCTCAAAATTTTTAATGGTAAAATAGCTATAACCTCTTTTAAAATATAGCTCTGCAAGATCTTCTTTATTAAGCTCGTATATATCAACCTTCTCCAAATATTGAATCGTTTCCTCACTTTTCTTTTTTCTGAAATTCGATTTTCCAAGATAAAAATAGGCCCATTTCAATTTACTACTTTCGGGATGAGCGGCAATAAAATTTTTCATATTCCATTCACCATCCTTATGGAACAGTTCAATGGCGCTAGCCGCCGCATAATACTCTGCATCAATCTTTAACATATTGTTTCCGGAAGATGACGCGATAAAATCGTAAAAAGTTTTTTGAGCGGCGGTGTAGTGTTTTTTATCAAACAATTCCAAACCTGTTTTGTACAACCCTTCGCTATCAAGGTGAACTATTGTTTTTTGCGAAAAAAGCAGTTCGGAGAACGTTAGTAAGAAAAAAAGTGGCAAATATTTAATAAACATCGTATGGAGTTGTATAGGTATAATTCAATATGCGTTGGTTGTTACTCTTTTAATTAGCGGCTTGTATTTTTAAACGATTAAATCTTAAACTTCCGTGATAAAGGCCTACCAATAAATTTTATTTTTAAAAATAAGGGTTTCGCAAACCCGCTCAACTAATTGATTTTGTAGTTATTAACCCAATCATGTTAAAACAATAGCTACAATCTGGTAAATGCCCGATAAAAAACTTCCTATTTTTAATCAACAAAAAAATATGTCACAAAATCCGGTTATCGAATTTAAAAACGCTACAATCTTTCAGGGAGAACTCGCCGTTATAACAAAGTTAAACCTGGTTTTAAACCACGGCGAGTTTGTTTATCTACTCGGTAAAACCGGAAGTGGCAAAAGTAGTTTGCTTAAAACTATTTACGGCGATATTAAGCTTACGGAAGGCACCGGCGAAGTTTCGGGGTTTAAGCTCCATAACTTAAAACGCAGGGAAATTCCGTTTTTACGCCGTAAGCTAGGTATTGTATTTCAAGATTTTCAACTGTTGAGCGACAGAAACGTTTTTGAAAACCTAAGGTTTGTAATGAAAGCGACAGGTTGGAAAGATGAAGTTAAAATTAAAATGCGCGTTAAAGATGTTCTTACAAAAGTAGCCCTTGATAATAAAGAGTTGGCGATGCCATTTCAACTTTCTGGTGGAGAACAACAACGAATCAGCATCGCACGCGCATTGATAAATGACCCTGAAATTATTTTAGCCGATGAACCTACTGGCAATCTCGATCCGGAAACTTCAGAGGAAATAATGAAATTACTTTTAAATATAAGCAAGCAAGGTCGTTGTATTTTGTTTGCAACCCACGATCTTTTGCTTTATAGTAAATTTCCTTCGCGTACACTGATGTGCGAAAACAACTGTATAACTGACAACCAGAAGCTTTAGATGCATGGTTTAACTGAAGTTTTTTGCTACCAGTGACCTTTAGGCACTATACAAATTGATTCCATCATATTTGTAGAAGAAAAATTAGGGTTTGATAATTCGGTAACGCCTATACAAAAGAAAGCAATACAACAACTCACTGAATATTTTTTAGGCACAGGGTTCGCTTTTAATCTCGACATAAACATAGTAGGTGCAAATTTTCAGCTTCTGGTATCGAAGGAGGTTTTACAGGTTGGTTATGGTAAAACTGCAATTTATCGTCGAATAGCAAATAACCTTGGCGATATTAAAGCTGTTAGTGCAGTTGATGCAGCAAACGGGGAAAAAATCGGAATTATCGTTCCGTGCCATAGAATAATTTCTGCCGACGGAAAACTTAACTAGGTACGCACGGGAAATCTGGCGAAAAGAATGGCTTTTAAAGTATGAAATCAAATATGACCTTAAGAGTGCTGATACACTTTTTTAAATTGCTTGCTATTTATTTTAGTTGTTTTAAAGTAACATACATATTTCTGTCGATAGAAATTATTTTAACCGACCTTAAAATTGAAATGCTCTGCCATTGTTTGGTAGGATTGATAACTCGGGTTTTATCAGCAATAACTTTCAATTGCATATTAAAACCCGTTACGCAGTTATTGTAACGGTAAAGTAATTTGTTTTTAATGATTTTATATTCCAGAACCGGCACATTTACGGTTCGTAAATACTGATTGAAGAAAGCTGAAAGATTGATGCCAGTTTTAGTAATAATATAAGTTTCGAGCTCATCGGTACTCACATTTTTATGATAAAAAGTTTTGGAAATATCCCGTAACAACTTTCTGAATTTTTCGTCGCTTCGCATCATTTGCCTAATCATATGTATGATGTTACTTCCCTTATTATACATATCGCCGCTTCCTTCATTTTTTACAAAATAATTGCCAATAACAGGTATGTCATTTTCAATTGATTTTTTAATGCCCGCGCAGTAATCGTTACCTGCTTCCGCGCCAAAACTGCATTCTGTAAATAAAACTTCGGCGTAAGATGCAAAGCCTTCATGGATCCAGTTATCAGCTACATCGGTTGCCGTTAAACTGTTACCAAACCATTCGTGAGCAGTTTCGTGCACAACTATAAAATCCCACTTTAATCCCCAACCTGTTGCACTCAAATCTTTACCGAGGTAACCGTTTTTATAACCATTACCATAGGCGATGTTACTTTGATGTTCCATTCCCAAATACGGTGACTCTACTATTTTATAAGTATCGTTGTAAAACGGGTACGGGCCAAACCAGTATTCGAGACACGACAAAGTTTTTTGTACCGAAGGTTTTAAATGGCTTACTGCCTCACGTACATGGTAATTTAAAACCCACAAATTTACTTCAAGCGTTCCTTGTTCGCCTCTAATACTATCTTTTACTAAACTATATCTTCCAATGTACGGAACTATATTATAGGCGTTAATTGTATTTTTAACTTCCCAAGTATAAAAGGCAGTCCCTAAACCATTATATGATTTACTTTTAAGTTTTCCGTTAGCGATTGCGGTAAGCGAATCGGGAACAGCTATTTTTATTGTTGCACCATTATCGGGCTCATCGCTCTGCAAATCTTTACACGGAATCCAGACCGATGCGCCAATTCCTTGGCAAGCCAAACTCATCCACGGATTGCCTAACGAATCTTTTGTCCACACCAATCCGCCATCCCACGGGGCTTTAATAGCTTTTTTTGGTTGACCATGATAAAAAATTTGTAAAGTATGTGTCGTATTAATTAATAATTTTTGCAGTGAAATTAAAATCATATTTTTTTTAGTGATATAACGTGTGTATTTATTACCATCAAAAAAGATACTATCTACTAGCAATGGATCGCGTAAATCAATCTGCATATTAAACGGAATGGTATCAGAAATTATATGAAATGAAATGGTGTTGTAACCTGAAACCGACTGTGTAATAAAATCAGGTTTTACAAAAACATCGTAATGCAGCACATCCCACCAACTTCGATAGGGCGAATTGCTTCCAATAAGAGTATCAATTGCGGTAAAAGTTTTGTTTTGAGAGAAAAGATTAACGCAGCTTACGATTAAAATTACTGATATACAATAACGTCTGTTTTTAATTTTTGACATTAGCATTTCGTATTGTGTACGTTTAACTATGAAAACTATTTACCTGCTTTATTTTTCTGCATTGGATTTCCGCCTGAGCTCTGGCCACGCCCAACAGATTTAGTTTTAAAAACATCGAAACGTGATGGAATGTCTTTTATGTTCCAATTATTATTTTTTTCGTCAATATCTGCGGTCTCTCTAAAGGGGTCGAGTACAATGCTAGCAACTTCTTTTTCTTTACTATAAGTTTTAACAACGTTCTTTTCATTTTTGCGCCAGATATAAGCATTTACCCGATCCACTTCCGATGAACCATCTTTGTAATTCCATTGTATAATTAATGGACTAACGGAGCCACCTTTATTTGTGAAATAAATTTCATAAACAAATTTTCCTTTAATAGATGCAAATGCCGAATCGCCTAAAGGCTCATACGATTCATAATAATTAATCGCTTTTTTTTCTACTTCAATTCTGTCAACAGGTTTATAGTGGTAATAAAAATCACGCAGTGTTGTATCGGCATCAACTAAAAATACAAGGCCCTCTTGTTTGTTTCGCATTTTAGAAATACTTTGAAACTCCTTACCCTTAGGATAAAGTTTAATAGTATCGTTTTTAACGGGAACTACCTTATTATTTAAAAATGTAAACGCTTTAACTGAATCAACTGAAATATCAACGGGCTCAATATCAAAAAACCAAGCTCTCCAAAACCAATCTAAGTCAATTGCGCTAGCGTCCTCCATTGTTCTAAAAAAATCGGCAGGCGTAGGATGTTTAAACGCCCAACGGTTCGCGTACTGCTTAAATGCGTGATCGAACAATTCTCTTCCCATTACCGTTTCGCGCAGTAAGTTTAGCGCTGTACAAGGTTTGCCATAGGCGTTTGCTCCAAAATTATTTATGTTTTCACTGTTTGTCATAATTGGCTCTAACTGATCTTTTGGCAAACGCATGTAGTCAACCATCTTGTAAGCCGGCCCACGGTTCGAAGGATAGTTATTATCGAACTCTTGTTCAGTTAAAAATTGCACAAAAGTGTTCAAGCCTTCATCAAGCCAACTCCACTGCCGCTCATCACTATTAATGATCATCGGAAAAAAATTATGGCCTACTTCGTGTATAATTACTCCAAGCATTCCGTATTTAGTACCTTCCGTGTAAGTACCATCTTTTTCCGTTCGTCCAAAATTAAAACATATCATTGGGTACTCCATTCCATTTGATGCTTCAATACTTTGCGCCACCGGATACGGATACGGAATTGTAAATTTAGAATACGTTTTGATGGTATGCGCTACTGTTTTAGTAGAATATTTTCTGTAAAGCCCAGCCGCTTCTTTAGCATAAAAACTCATACACATAACTTTTTTTGTTAGCGAGCCCACTGTAGCTAATTTTATAGGCATAGCATCCCACATAAATTTTCGTGAGGAGCCCCACGCAAAATCCCGTACACTATCTGCTTTAAAAACCCATGTTTTAGTAGTAGCCGCCTTTGTTTTTTCGGCAGCGGTACATTCATTAAGCGTAACAATTTCCGTAACATCGTTGTAGTTTGTTGTAGCTTTTGTATACCTCAACATTTGTTCTGCTGTTAACACCTGCGCGTAATTTTGACACTCGCCTGTAGAACAAACAAGGTGATCGGCTGGAACTGTGATTTTTACGTTATAGTTTCCAAAAGCAAGTGCAAATTCGCCCCGCCCGGTAAATTGTTTATTTTGCCAGCCCTGAAAATCGCTGTAAACGCATAAACGCGGATACCATTGAGTAATTGTGAATAAATAATTACCATCTTCAGGAAAGAATTCGTAACCGCCACGTCCACCTATGGAAATTCGATTACCCATTTTATATTGCCACTTAATAATAAATTTTATTTTACTATTTGGTGCAAGAGCTTTCGGCAAATCGATCCGCATCATTGTTTGATTAATCGTATATGGAATTTGCTTACCGGCTTCATCCGTAACAGAAAGAATTTGATCCCCCAAACCTTTAAGTCGTTCGTTTATATCCATTCCCTTAACGGAATTTTCATCGCCGGGCTGATTAAGTTTATTACTATCAAAAAAAATATTATCTGCAGTACTGTTGTGTTGGTTTTCATCAAGTTGTAACCACAAATAATCGAGTTTATCCGGTGAATTATTGTGATACGTAATCGTTTCTTTTCCAACCAACATTAAATTTTTTTCATCTAGTGTGGCTTCAATATTATAATCTGCCCGCTGTTGCCAATATTTTCCTCCTGGCGCACCTGAGGCTGTTCGATACTCGTTTGGTGTAGGCAAAATTGTGCCCAGTTGCTCAAACTTATTTCCGTGATTTGAAGTTGGATTATTTTTCAGATTTTGCGCGGACACGATCGCGGCAAAAAAAATAAATGTAAAAACAATTGGTTTTGAATGAAGAACAAAATGCATCGGCAAAAAAATTAAAATATAAAATGTTTAGTAAATGACCTTACAAAAAATCAAGTCAGTAAATTTAATATAAAATAATAAAGTAAAGCAAGAACATAGTTTAGCTCACACACTATTTAAACTTTAAATTTTATCAACCATGTTAAAGGTTTTATAAGTAGGGCTCTCCAGAATATTTTTATTATTTTTACACGTGGAAAACCCGGCCCTGCCAACTATTTTTAACAATGCCTCAAAGTCGGTAATTCGGCTGTTTTCACTACCCTTCTTTTTTTTGGTGTTCACATCCGTTAGCTTGGTAAAACACCCATATTATATGGGCGTTACGGAGCTAAAATATAACGCGTCTGCAAAAGCATTAAATGTAAGTCTAAAATTATTTACAAATGATTTAGAAACAACACTTAAAAAAAATACCGGCCATAGTGTAGATTTATTAAATCCCATAAACCTTACTGCGACTGACTCTTTACTTACTCAATACATTACACCGAGATTAAAAATTATCACCGATAATAAAATTAGATCGCTCAATTATATTGGTTACGAAAAAGAAGAAGGCTTGGTGTGGGTGTATTTTGAAGTTAAAAAAATTGCAGCACCTAAAACAATTACCGTCAGTACCAAATTATTGTACGAGTATTTTCCACACCAATTTCACGTGATACATGTTGATATTAATGGAAAAAAGAAAAGCGCGAAGGTGAGCAATCCTGAAGAAAAATTGATGTTCGATTTTTAAATTTGGAAAAATACCTCATAGTTATCGCTGGTCCTACAGCTATTGGTAAAACAAAAGTGGCTATTGAACTTGCTCTATTTTTAAAATGCCCGATCATTTCTGCCGATTCAAGGCAATTTTATAAAGAAATGAGCATAGGTACTGCAAAACCCGGTGTTGAGGAATTGCAAAACGTGCCGCACTATTTTATAAATAATATAAGTATACACCACAGCTACAGCGTTGGTCAATATGAAACAGAAGCACTGGAATCAATAGACAAATTATTCTTGACAAATAAATTTATCATATTGGTAGGTGGCTCCGGGCTTTATATTAATGCAATAATAAACGGTTTCGATAATTTCGGCGAAATTCCAACGGCAATAAGGGAAAGTCTTATTCATGATTATGAAACAAAAGGCATAACGTTTTTGCGCCGCACTTTGAAAATGCTGGATCCTAAATATTATGAAGAGGTAGATTTAAATAATCCCCAACGCGTTATTCGCGCGCTCGAAGTTTGCATGCATACCAATCAACCTTTTTCTTCATTTAGAAAAAATGAAAATAAATTACGTTCGTTTTCTAACATCAATATTTTATTGAACACACAGCGTGACCTGCTGTATCAAAAAATAAATGACCGCGTCGATGCCATGTTTGCTAAAGGATTACTTGAAGAAGTGCAAAACCTCCACGGGTTTAAATATTTAAACGCTCTTAATACAGTAGGCTACAAAGAACTTTTTCAATTTTTGGATGGCGAAATTACTTTAGAACGAGCCATACAGCTGATAAAACAAAACACACGCCGTTACGCAAAACGTCAACTCACCTGGTTCAGAAATAAAGGCGAGTATAAAAGCTTTGAGCCGAATGATATAGAAGAAATCAAAAATTATATTATTTCCGCTTCGCGTAACTTCTAAATATGTTCGGGTTTATTAAAGAATATAAAAATTTAAAATCATTTATTATTAATTTGATAATAGGCGAATTTTTTATCCAATTAGTTAACGCAACTTTTATGAATATTTTACCGCTCTACCTTAGCAGAAATGGTTATAGTGATGAGCAAATTGCTCTTTTTATAACGTTTCGTTTTTTAGGAGTATTTGCGCTTGCATTACCGCTTGGTAACATTATTAAAGGTCGCGCCATGAAACCTTTTTTTTATTTGTCGGCAGTACTGGTTCCAATATTTGGTCTTGCTATTGTTTATTGCGTGTACTGTAAGCTACAGGTACTATTGTTCACCTGTTTAATACTTTGGGGCGCGTCATTTACTTTCATGCAGGTTCCGGTTACACCATATATATTGCGGAATGAGAATAGCGAAAATCACACTTCCGGAATCGCATTAAGTTATAGTACGTGGAGTTTTGCCGGCATCGTAAGTGGTATAGTCATCGCAATACTTGATAGAATTAATCCGATATTATTTGACGAACAATGTATTCTAATCATTTTTTCTGTTTTAGGATTTGGTGGGATTTTTTTCATTTCCAAAATAAAACACCGGGAAGAACTTGATGATAAAAAAACGATTCTTATCCATAATAAAAAAAATAAGAACGATTGGGTGTTAATTTTCAAAGGCCTCATACCGACTTTGATTATTGCAACCGGCGCAGGCTTAACCATACCGTTTATAAGTTTATTTTTTGATAAAGTACACCATTTGGATAAAGGCGACTTTAGTATCATCAGTGCTATTGCGGCGGTTTTAGTTGCATGGGCAGCAATGCTTGTTCCCCGTATTAAAAAATTTATTGGGTTTAAAATAGCCATTCCTACAACCCAATCGTTGGCGGTAATTTCGTTGGTGGCATTAGCTACTACTCAATACTACAGCCAGTATAGCATTGCACTTGTCATTGCAATTATCTGTTATTTATTACCCAGCTTCCGCTCCAAATGGCAGCCGTTAA
>JAYTBK010000280.1:0-3952 GCA_043737035.1 Bacteroidota bacterium
CAACGATTTACAGCACAGGCGATGCGGATAACAACGAAACCTTGCGCCAAAAACTTACAGAAGAAAAAAACAGTACAAATAATTTACCTGTGTATACAACAGCTGTTTGTTGGTCTTTACTGGTATTTTACGCTTTTGCGATGCAATGTATGAGCACACTTGCCACAACGTACCGCGAAACAAAACATTGGAAATGGCCGGCTCTGCAACTGGTTTTTATGAGCGGATTAGCCTATTTTTCATCCTTGTTAGTTTACAATATTTTAAAATAATGGATTATAAAGAGTTATTGGATAAAACAATAAAGGCTGCGGTATTAGCAGGTGATGAAATATTAAAGATTTACGAAACAAATTTTGCAGTAGAATATAAAGAAGATAATTCGCCGATAACGCTTGCAGATAAAAATGCTAGTAACAAAATTATTAACGAACTTAAGCATTTTAATATTCCTTTTGTAAGTGAAGAGGAAGAAGAAATATCGTTTGAAACACGCAGTCAATGGAATAAACTTTGGATGATCGATCCGCTAGATGGCACGCGCGAATTTGTAAGACGAAACGGCGAATTTACCGTTAACATTGCGCTTATTGAAGATAATTTGCCAACCCTTGGCGTAATTTTTTCGCCGGTATTTAAAGATCTTTATTTTTCTGCCAAAGGCCTCGGTGCATTTAAAATTAACCGGCACGATTTTATAAAAATGCACGATGCGTTTACTACTTGCAATCTACAAGAAATTTTATTGGTTGCAAAAAAATTGCCCATCGTTACCAACAGAAATAATTATGTAGTAGTGGCAAGCCGTTCGCACCTGAGCCCAGAAACGTTTGCGCACATCGAAAATTTAAAACGAATGCACAATGAAGTAGAAATTATTACTACCGGCAGCAGCATAAAAATGTGTTTGGTTGCTGAGGGAATAGCTAATGAATATCCACGTTTCGGGCCAACAATGGAGTGGGACACTGCGGCAGGACAGGCAATTTTGCAGGAAGCAAATTGCAGTTTAATGAATTTTGAAACTAACGAACCCATGTTATACAATCGTCCTGTACTAACGAATAATTGGTTTATTGCAAAACAAAATTAATCTGTAAACGAAACATAAATTTACATAAGCTATCTACTTCGACAATTCTTCTTCCATAATTTTATTTATTTCTTCCGCTCTAAAAACCACCATAGCATGCGAACCCTCTATAATAGTGTGGTTGGCTTTTACGTTTTTATAAAGCAATAGTCTGTCGGCAGTGCCGTGTATATGTACGGCGTTAAAAGGCAGGTCGCCGCCTTTCCAATTTACTATAATGTGCATGCAATATTTAAAGTAATTTTCTGTCATGCTGTTCACCATACCCAAAAACTCCGGTATATAGGCCTTGCCAAAACCTACAAGCCATCTTCCTTTATAAGCCATTTTGCGGTGTTGCTTTTCGCTGATGTATTTATATACAGGTATGTGTTTAAACAGTTTAATAAACCATGGCAACTCAGCGCGATTTTTGCTTGTACTCACTAAAAATATTTTTACTGGCGTGAGTATTTTTGATAACTCAGTGCATAACATTCCGCCAAAGGAAACTCCCAGCAAACAGTACGGTTGCGAAGTATCAATTTGCGGAATAAATTTTTTTGCATAGGACTGCATAGTGTCATCTTTCTGTGGCAAAGGCCAATCTAAAACTTTAATAACCGCGCCGTTTACCCTTGTGTTGTTATATAATTTTTCGGTGGTGCCCAAACCAGGGATAGCGTAAATTATCATATTTACAAAGATAAATACAATATGCCTTTAGCAGTAGTAAAAACAATAAAATCCGTTAATAACTTTTTGGCTTAGTAATTGATATCCCTTTATATTTGCTGCAATAAAAATCCGCGCTCTTCCTATTAATAATCTATAAAATTACATTCATGACAACGGAAATGGCTTTAGAAAATATACTTACCGAAATAAAAAATAATGTACTGGTAATTACCATCAACAGACCCGATAAATTGAATGCGTTAAACAAGCAAACAATCGAGGAACTTCATGATCTTTTTGTTGATGCTGAAAACGATAAATCAATACGGGCATTAATAATTACAGGCGCAGGGCAAAAAGCATTTGTTGCCGGTGCCGATATTTCGGAATTTGCAAACTTTACTGTAGATCAGGGCAAACAATTGAGTTCTACCGGGCATTTCAAAATATTTAATTTCATCGAAAATTATTCTAAGCCCGTTATTGCAGCTGTAAACGGGTTTGCCCTCGGCGGCGGCCTAGAATTGGCGATGGCTTGTCACATACGTGTTGCAAGTAACAACGCAAAAATGGGTTTGCCCGAAGTAAGCCTTGGTGTAATACCGGGTTATGGAGGCACGCAACGCCTTGCCCAATTAGTTGGCAAAGGCAAAGCTTTTGAGATGATTGTAACGGCTGATATGCTTAACGCAGAAGATGCATATAAATGGGGTCTCGTAAATTACGTTACCGCACAGGATGTGTTGTTGGATAAGTGTTTTGAAATAACTTCAAAAATTGTATCAAAGTCGCCGGTTGCGGTAAAAACAGCTATAAAAGTGATTAACGCTGGATATAACAATAAATTAAACGGTTACGAAGTTGAAATAGAAGAATTTGGCAAAAGCTTTGGCACCGGCGATTTCAAGGAAGGTGTGTCGGCTTTTTTAGAAAAAAGAAAAGCCGATTTTCCGGGTAAATAAATTTCGAAAAAATAAATAAATTTCTATATGAGCATTACTCGCCCGTTCAATTTTAAAAAGTGGATAGATGAAAATCGTCATCTTTTAAAGCCGCCAATTAATAATAAAGTAGTTTATAAAGATGCCGAATTTATTGTAATGGTTGTGGGTGGGCCAAATGCACGTAAGGACTACCATTTTAACGAAAGTGAAGAATTTTTCTATCAGCTCGAGGGCGATGTAAAAGTTAAGATACAGGAAGACGGAAAGGCGGTAGAAGTTGAAATAAAAGAAGGCGACATTTTTTTACTTCCTCCTCGCATACCACATAATCCTATACGGTTCGAAAACACGATTGGCTTAGTAATGGAGCGAAAGCGGAGAGTTGGTGAAAAAGACGGATTGTTATGGTTTTGTGAAAAATGTAATGCCAAATTATACGAAGAATATTTTGAATTGAACGACATCACATCTCAATTCCAAACCATTTTTAAAAAATTTTATGCCTCTAAACAATTGTGTACTTGCAGCAAATGCGGGCACGAAATGACTGCTCCCGTAGCAGTTTCTTAACATTTACGGCATTATATTTAGTAGAATACCTGTTTTACCGAGTAAATAAATTAACAGCTTCTTGATTTTACCCTAACTTTAACTACGATATGTAGGGCGAACTAATTGCGTTTTAAAGCAACAGTTAATTTTACTTTACCATCTATACCAAATTATAAATTTTGATTCATGAAAACAGTATTACAGAGAGTAACGTATTTAATTTTAATCATAATAGTATTTACTTTAAAAACCAATGCGCAGGTTGGCGATGGCTTTGATGCCAAAGCTGCTTACGCGCAGGCAAAACAAAAAGGTATTAGCGCGACCGATGTGAAGGGGTATGTTCAGTTTTTGCATAATGATTATTTAAGTCGTAAAAATAGTCCGGCGCAGGGAACAAAGGTTTTAAATGCCGCAAATACTAAAGCGCACTCTAAACACGGATCTCACGGTTCAAACCAAGCTACTCAACCTTTAGAGGTAAACGATTTAGGCACAATATATTTAAACGGAAATGCTCCTGCCGGGAAGCCGGGAAGTCCATCAACACCTAACACGCCGCAAAATGCTTATTGCCCTAACGCGGGCTTTGAGCAATTAACTTTTGCCGGATGGGTAGGCGGTTATGGAACAGTTTCTACCGGAGCTGTAGGTTCAGGTTTTCCTATTTACAATCAAACGGCGGCTACAATTATGAACGGCTCTG
>JAYTBK010000281.1:0-3950 GCA_043737035.1 Bacteroidota bacterium
CATTGAGTTTCATTAAGGCTTCTACGGGAGTAAGTGTATTGATATCGGTTTTTAATAACTCATCCTTCAATTGTTCTAAAACAGGATCGTTCAATTGAAAGAAGCTTAACTGAAAATCGTTTTTATTTTTTCCGCGTGCGGCATGTTTCGTAACACCTTCACCGGATTCTAAAACCTCAACCTCGGTAAGCTCAAGCTCGTGTTCCTTTTCCAGTTTTTTTAAAATAGCGTTAGCGCGATCAATCACCTGCCTTGGCATGCCGGCCATGCGAGCTACATGTATTCCAAAACTATGTTCACTGCCGCCTTCCTGCAGCTTGCGTAAAAAAATAATTTTGTTATTATGTTCTTTTACTGAAACATTAAAATTTTTAACGCGTGGAAAATAGGTACACATTTCGTTGAGTTCGTGATAATGTGTTGCAAATAATGTTTTAGCCCTGTTTTTTGGTTGTGAGTGCAGGTATTCGGCAATAGCCCAGGCTATGGAAATCCCATCATACGTGGATGTTCCGCGACCAATTTCATCAAGCAAAATTAAACTCCGGTTGCTTAGATTATTCAAAATGCTTGCGGTTTCGTTCATCTCCACCATAAAAGTAGATTCACCGGAAGAAATATTATCGCTTGCTCCCACGCGCGTAAAAATTTTGTCTACAATACCAATATTAGCACTTTTTGCAGGCACGTAACAACCTATTTGTGCCATTAATGTGATGAGTGCCACCTGCCGTAACAATGCAGATTTGCCGCTCATGTTTGGTCCTGTTATCATCATTATTTGCTGTACATCATTATCAAGATACACGGAGTTACTCACGTATTCAATGCCCACAGGCAATTGCTTTTCTATAACAGGATGGCGGCCATTTACAATATCAATGGCATAATCATTATTTAATACGGGCCTAACGTAATTATTTTGTTTAGCAATAACAGCAAAAGCCAACAAACAATCGAGCTTTGCAATAAGGGCTGCATTTAATTTAATAGGAATAATGTAATCGAGAAGATCGCGTACAAGTGCTTCATATAAAGTTTGTTCGAGCACGGTAATTTTTTCTTCCGCACCTAGTATTTTTTCTTCATAAATTTTTAATTCGGGTGTTATGTAACGTTCGGCGGTAGTGAGTGTTTGTTTCCTTATCCAATCGTTCGGTACTTTTTGTTTGTGTACGTTTGTTACTTCGAGGTAATATCCGTACACATTATTGTACGATACTTTTAAAGATGAGATACCTGTGCGCTCAACTTCACGTTGCTGTATTTGCAACAAATAATCTTTTCCCGAAAATGCAATCGCCCGCAAATCATCGAGCTCACTATTTACGCCTTTACAAATTACGTTCCCTTTATAAAGTAGCACGGGCGATTCCTCGTTTAATTCATTTTGTAAACGATCGCGCATTAAAAAGCATGCGTTTAGCTGCTCCGATATTTTCTGTAAAGCATGGTTATTGCACTTCGCAGTTATTTCTTTAAGCGTTTCGATGAGAGTTAACGCCCGTTTAAGATGAACCAATTCTCGCGGATTGATTTTGCCGGCTGCCACTTTTGATATTAACCGTTCAAGGTCGCCAATTTCTTTAAACGCCCCACCAAGTATTTCCTGTAAAGGTAATTGCGCATTAAAAAATTCTACTACATCCAATCTTTCATTAATTAATGCTTCCTGCTTTAAAGGTAGAGCCAGCCAACGTTTCAGCAAGCGCGACCCCATTGGTGTAATGGTAGAATCTATTACATCTATCAAACATTTGCCGTTATCATGCGTGCTGCCAAACAATTCTAAATTACGCACGGTAAACCTATCGAGCCAAACGTATTCGTCTTCTTCAATGCGGCTTACTGAGGTAATGTGTTGTAGTTTATCGTGCTTGGTTTCGCCAAGATAATGCAAAATTGCTCCGCAGGAATGTATGGCATGGCTTAAATGTTCAATCCCAAATCCTTTTAATGATATGGTGCCAAATTGTTTTAAGAGTGCTTCGTACCCAAAATCGCGGGTAAACGCCCAATCATCCAAACCAAAAGTATAAAAGCGATCGCCAATTAAGTTTATTAAGGCTTCCCTGTTGTTTCGTTCAAATAATATTTCATTGGGTTTAAAACTCTGTACCAGTTTTTCTATATAAGTGCACGACCCTTCCGCAACTAAAAATTCACCGGTAGAAACATCCAAAAATGATACACCTGCATAGTTTCCATCAAGGTGTACGCTTGCTAAAAAATTATTGTTACGGTGTTCAAGCACTTTATCATTAAAGCTTACACCTGGCGTAACGAGTTCCGTAACGCCGCGTTTAACGATGGTTTTAGTAAGTTTAGGATCTTCTAACTGGTCGCAAATTGCAACCCTATAACCTGCTCTAACCAATTTGGGCAAATAGGTATCAATGGAGTGGTGTGGAAATCCAGCTAACTCAACGTAAGTAGCCGAACCATTAGCCCGTTTGGTTAAAGTGATGCCTAATATTTTGGAAGCTTTTATAGCGTCTTCTCCAAAAGTTTCATAAAAATCGCCCACACGAAATAGCAGAATCGCATCGGGGTATTTACCCTTAATGTCGTTGTACTGTTTCATTAAAGGTGTTTCCTTTACCTCGGGTGTTTTCGCCATAATTAGTTACTAAATATAACACAACCATGCCTTTGGTGCATAATTAATTTTTAACATTATCTGCAATTTATTAATAACGGTATTTATTTTTTTAAAAAATTTAGTTTCATCTTTACTTCGTTATTGTTGGTTTCCGTTGGGCGTTCGCCACAAAACCGTGGCGGCGGGCTTTCACTTCAAGCTTTTATTTTAGCAGGTAAGCTGCCTCAAATAAAAGGCTTTCCCTTCTATCCCTTACGCGGGTTAAACTCAATAAATTTCTTTACTTCGTTAAATGGTTCTTTCTCTGAACCATTTTTTTGTTTCATATTTACATGGCATTATGGCAAAGTTTAAGCAACACGTAATTGAAGCATGTGAAGATCATCTTCGCCAAAAAATAAGTTCCCTACAAAAAATAATGTTCGAGCTTGCTGAAGCTTGCAATAACGAAACAAAAAGTTCAGCCGGCGATAAACACGAAACAGCGCGGGCAATGATGCAACTGGAACAGGAAAAAGTTAGTAAACAAATTGCTGAGCTGGGCGATCAAAAAAAGGAATTCGATAAAATAAATTTTACAAAAAAATGTACGGTAGTTTCACCATCAGCATTGGTAACTACCGATAAGGGTACATTTTTTATTGCCGTTATTATTGGAAAACTGATCGTAAGTGACAAACCTATTTTTGTAATCTCCAATCAATCGCCTCTCGCAATAGCATTAAAAGGTAAAGCAAATAACGACATTACTACTTTTAATCAAGTTTCTTACACCATACATTCCATTATTTAATTGTTTACGTAATAGGATGCGTTGTGTGGTAATCGTTTCATCCGAAATAATTTGAATAAAATAAACTCCATTTTGTAAATTACTAAAGTTGAGAATTTTTATATTACCGTTAAATTTACCTTCAAAGACAGTTTGTCCCATTACGTCGCTTATACTGATACGGTTTTCCATTTCATCTAAGTCGCTATTAAATAAGTTTACAACACATTTATTAGGATTAGGATAAATATTCCAACCCGAACCGACGTTCCAGCTTTTTAAACTGGTCGTATTGGGTTCAACAATTGTGTTTAACGTAGTGTTGCTGATCACCGGACTATTAAAATCAAATAAATATAGGCTGTATTTTTTATTTTAGTTCCAATGGAATTATTTGTTTCCTTTGGACCCTATTCCTACAGGCCATCCGGTTTTATCATTAGGATCAAAACTACCGGTTACAGTTCTACTATAGCGAAAGGAATTGTTAGCCGGATTAAAATCAGTTGCCGTAGTTTTGGCTACAGCACAAGTTGTAAATATGGATCCCTAAAATTGTTTCTAATAGTAAAACTA
>JAYTBK010000282.1:0-3907 GCA_043737035.1 Bacteroidota bacterium
ATCGCCAAAACTCCAGTTGTAGTTTATTGCATTTGCACTGGTATTTACAAAGTTAACCGAATATGGTGCACAACCTTTTAAGCCTGGATTGGCTGACCCTTGCGCGGCAACAAGATTTGGTTGAAAGGCAAATTTTACTACCGCATTATTACAATTTGATGAACCATTTTGCGACGACCATGCTCCCGGAGTTGTTGGCATATCATCATTTCCTCCACAGCTTTCGCAAATTGCTTGGTAAATAGTTCCGGTTTTGGCAAACCTACTAGTGCCGCCATCTACATGCTCCTCACTTAAACTTCCCCCAAAAAAAGTTGCATATTGCAAGGCTAACGCATCTTTATCTAAAACCATAAAATAAAAATCCGAGCCATCCGTAAAGGTTTTAAAGGCGTTGGAAGTTATGGGCAAATTAAATGTTGTGCTGTGACTATTATTTTGATTTGCTAAAGTACCACCCCAACCCGAGAGATAAATACTTCCACACACATCAACTAAAAAAGCGGAAGGAACAATATCGGGGAAACTACTGCCGGTGCCAACAACAGTTGAAAAATATGAACTTGTTAAACCGGCATTTATACAGTGAATAAACTGACCACTAATTGGATTATTGTAAACTCCTGCAGAAACAGGATACGCGCCTTCTGTTTGGCCAAACACATATACTTTATTTTGTGCATCTAACTGCACAAAAAACGATTGATCATACGCGGGCGTTCCAATGTAGGTGGAAGCTAAAAGCGCGTTTCCATTAACCGATATTAAACTTAAAAAACCGTCGATGCCTCCCAATGAAGCGGTACTCAACACTCCGGGCGTAGTTGGTAAATCTGAACTTATGGTGCCTCCGGTAATGTATAATTGATTTGAGGCATTAACCGCTATATTATAGATCGCGTCAAAATTGCTTCCGCCAAAATAGGTGCTATAAAGTGGGGTGGATATACCCGGATCGAATTTCACTATTACTGCGTCTTGCGGGCCATTTAACGAAGATTGCAGACATCCTGGCGTTACCGGAAAATTATTTGATGTGGTGCAAGAAGCAACATAGATATTGTTTGATGGATCCACAATTACACTTCCCCTTAAATCATCGGAATAGTTATAATTTAAACCTGTGGCAGCAGCTGTACCATTGATGCTTTCGTGGCTGCTTCCACCCATGTAACTTGATGCCGATAAAGCGGTTCCGTTTGCATTAAATTTAGTAATGATAAGGTCATACCCACCCGATATTGAGGTTTGAAAAGCGCCGGTAGTTACAGGAAAATTTAAAGAATTGCTTCGGCCAAATACAATCAATTCGTTGTTATGATCTACAATAATACTTTGGGGTGTATCGTAACCTTTCCCGCCTAGATAGGTTGAATATAATAAAGCAGTTCCCGCTGCGTTAAATTTGGAAATTGAAATATCGGTACCGTGAACAAAATTCGTGGACGGACCTAAAAAAGTTACTTGAAATGCACCGGTGGTTGTTGGATAAAGCGGCCCATAGCAAACCCCGGCAGTGTATGCATTTCCGGTGGCATCGTAAGTAGCCGTCATTCCGAAATTATCAGATAAAGACCCGGTATAAGTGGCAAATACAAGCGTGGGATCAATAACTAAAGGGAAACGTTTATCGTAAAAGGTTTCCGTTTTAAATTTTACAATTTTATTTTCCAGTATAAAGCAACATTTTACTTCAACTACCTCGCCATTTATAGTTTGATAAGCAAGTGGTTTACTAAGCGAAACTTTACCAACCTGAGTGTTTATGGCTAAGTTACCCTCTTCAAGTTTTAGATTTGTTTGTCCGTTAAACTTTAAAGCAATATCGTTTATATTGGCTCCTGGATTTAAGACGAAATCAAACCTAAAATTATTTTTATTGCTAAGTGTTTTTACATCAATTCTGGGATAAATGTTATTATAGCAAATTTGTTTAAATGATTTAACGTGCGATACCCACCTATTAGGATCGTTTCCAATAAAATAATTTTCATAAAAAGTATTCGAATCCGTTTCAGTTTTTTGCGTACCTGAACTCGCATTTATAAATTCCATTTTGATGGAGTGAAAAGTTAGCGAGGTATCCACGGCCTGTGGAGAATTTATTTTATGATGAAGGAAATCTAATCCTTCATTGGGATAAAACATATATGTAAAGCTTTTGTCCTCTAAAAAAACTTTACCCCCCTTAAATTTACCTTCGTAAAGAATGTGTTTGGCCCATTGCCCTTTATTCTCGGCAAAAAGAATATTGGACGTAAAGGTTGCAGTTACTAAAGAATTAACCCGGTTTTGAGCACGGTTTATTTGCAGTAATGAGCAAAATAAAAATATGTAAACAATTGTTTTAATGATACTTAAAACATAAAGTTACAATAATTCGTGAAAAGAAATAATTTAACCGTCACTCACAGTAAACTATAACCGAATTGTTTATTCTACCCCTGCTTTTCTAAATTACTATGGCGCTTGCTGTAAACAAAATAAACGATAATGCCCAATGCGCCCCATATTAAAAATGCAAACCAGGTTTCTTTACGTACAAAACACATTAAAAATATATTAAAGGCCACACCTAAACAACCAACTAAATAAACTGCTGGTGTGCGGTATGGACGTTCCAGTTCAGGCTTTTTATAACGCAAAATCATAACGGCTACACATACCATAGCAAAAGCCAACAACGTACCCATACTACACATTTCACTTACCTTTTCAATTGGTGTTAATGCTGCTACTATCGAGACAATTAATCCAACTAAAACTGTACTTCTATGCGGTGTTTTAAATTTAGGGTGAAGTGTTCTAAAAAACTGCGGCAATAAACCATCTTTAGCCATTCCTAAAAAAATACGTGTTTGCCCCAACATCATTACAAGCATTACAGAAGTTAAACCGGCCGTTGCAGCAATCGTAATTATAAACACTGCCCAGTTTAAACCAATACCCGAAAACGCTGAAGCAACCGGAGCCGCTTTATCAAGCTGATCAAACTTTACCATCCCGGTTAAAACGAGTGACACCAAAATATACAATACAGTACAAATAATTAATGATGCTATAATGGCGAATGGAACATCCTTTTTCGGGTTAATTGCTTCACCCGCTTGGGTTGAAACGGCATCGAAACCGATGTAAGCGAAAAACACAATAGTTGCAGCGGTTAACACTCCACCGAAACCAAAATTAAATTTCCCGGTGGCTATGCCATCCTCACCTAATATTGGAATTTTATCCGGAATAAAAGGCGTCCAGTTTTCTATTTTTATATAAAATGCCCCAACTATAATCACAAATAATACAACTGCAATTTTAATGATTACGATAACGTTGTTTGTGTTGGCCGCTTCTTTAATTCCTTTCACTAAAATATATGTTACCAACCAAGTAATTAATAATGCTGGTAGGTTAAAAGCAAACGAGGGAGCTGCCAAGCCAAGTTCCACGCTTTTTGCCGTAGCGGTAGAAAGATCGTTGCAAAGCCAAATTGGGAAATCAACGCGAAAAAGGTGCAGCAATTTTACAAAATATCCACTCCATGCTACAGCAACGGTTGTTGCTCCCATCATGTATTCTAAAATTAAGTTCCAGCCAATAAACCATGCAAATAATTCTCCTACTGTACCGTATGCGTAAGCGTAAGCCGATCCTTCAACTGGTAAAACGGATGCAAATTCGGCATAACATAACGAGGCGAACAAACACCCTATACCGGCAATAACAAATGATAAAGCCAAAGCGGGCCCTGCATAATCATGCGCCGCAATACCTGTAAGTGTGAAAATTCCGCCGCCTATAATGGCGCCAATACCAAGTGAAGTTAAACCCCATTTTGTTAATACGCGCTTTAAATCACTTTTTTTCATGTCGGCCTCAAAGGCTGATACGGGTTTTACTCTCCAAACTG
>JAYTBK010000283.1:0-9419 GCA_043737035.1 Bacteroidota bacterium
CCGTTGCTTCCCATTCCGCCGTTGTATTCTGTTTCGTATGTTGCTTTGCCTGACGACGCTAAACCCACTATAACGTTTCCCGGCTGTATATTGTGGTTAGAAATTACATCCGATCTTTTCATCCTGCATACAACCGTGCTATCAACAATAAGCGTACGAACCAAATCTCCAACATCGGCTGTTTCTCCACCCGTTGATTGAATATCAATTCCATGGTTTCGTAAGTTTTGCAATACTTCCTCAGTGCCATTTATAATTTCCGAAATTACTGATCCCGGAATTAGACCTTTGTTGCGGCCGATAGTTGATGACAATAAAATAGTATCGGTTGCACCCACACAAATTAAGTCATCCAAGTTCATAATTACTGCATCCTGTGCAATGCCTTTCCATACACTTACATCACCAGTTTCTTTCCAATAAATATATGCCAAAGATGATTTTGTTCCCGCTCCATCGGCATGCATAATGATACAGTGCTCTTTGCTACTGCTCAAATAATCGGGTACAATTTTGCAAAACGCTTGAGGGAATAAGCCTTTATCAATAGTTGAAATGGCCTGATGTACATCATCTTTTGATGCAGAAACTCCGCGTAAATTATATTTAGTATCAGACATTTTATTTATTTTAACTACAAGCACACGGTATTTTTATACAACTTTTAAACGTTTATTTCATATACTTTAAAACTTCTATGATATAACATAGTCCATATTTTAAAATACTTCCTTCGCTACACGTTTCGTACTATCCGACGTTCCCATCGTATAATAGTGCAAACACGGAACGCCCGCTTTTTTTAATTCTTTGCTTTGTTGTATGCACCATTTAATTCCAACTTCGCGCACTGCTTTATCATCCTTGCACCGCTCAAGTTCTACAAAAAGGTCTTGCGGCAAATCGATATGAAATATTTTTGGTAACGCAATTAATTGCGATTTAGATGACAGTATTTTTAAGCCCGGTATAATTGGAATGGTAATGTCATTTTTGCGGCAAAGGTCTACAAATTCAAAGTATTTTTTATTATCAAAAAACATTTGTGTTACAATGTAATCTGCCCCAGCACTTACTTTTTCTTTCAGCCACTTCATATCGCTATATAAATTAGGTGCTTCAAAATGTTTTTCAGGGTAACCGGCAATACCCATACAAAAATTTGTTGGCGAAGCATCTTTCATCTCATCATCCAAATAAATTCCCGAATTCATCATTTTTATTTGTTTCACCAAATCTATGGCGTAATCATGCCCTCCGGGCTCAGGAACAAAACTTGCCTCGGTTTTTATACTGTCGCCGCGCAGTGCAAGTACATTATCAATTCCTAAAAACTGAAGGTCAATTAAAGCGTTTTCTGTTTCTTCGCGTGTAAATCCTCCACAAATAATATGCGGCACGGCTTCAACATTATATTTATTCATAATGGCAGCGCAAATTCCAACCGTACCCGGGCGCTTACGTATGCTCACCTTTTCAAGGTAACCGCCATCACGTTTTTTATAAATATATTCTTCGCGGTGATATGTTACGTCAACAAATGCAGGATTATATTCCATTAACGGATCAATACCATTAAAAATAGAATGAATGCTTTTACCTTTTAACGGAGGAAGTATTTCAATTGAAAAAAGTGTGCCTTTTGCAGATTTAAGGTATTCGGTAATTTTCATATAGATGAGTTAATCTTTCGCATTCTATTCGCTAAAAAGGATTTTAATCGCTTCACTAATTTTTAAAAATAAGATCGTCAATCCACGTTTTTTTCTTTTACACACGCGTAAAATAATTTGTAAATGTAATAATAATTACAAATAATTTGTAAGGGCGGGACAGTAAGTTTGAGGTGTGTAACGGTTAATTTAAAACCTATAACCAAGCCACATGCCTGCCTTTACGCTGTTAATAGGAAACATATTATAATTACGTGAATAATTATAATTAGCAAAATTTGAGGGATTATTTGATTTAAAGTCGTCTGTATGATGCCCAATGCCGCCCAAGATCATCATATTAAAATTGGAAGTGATGCGGAACAAAAATCCATTGTCAATCATAAATGTATACCTGTTCATCACAAAAGGATGGTTTGTAAAAGTAATTGGATAATTGTAAGGGTACGAGCCACCATAATTATCCTGAGTATCAAACGACCCACTAAATTGCGAGATACCAATATATGGCCCTATAAAATGGGTAACAACTCGTTTGCCACTTGTTTGTAAATGCAAACCCACACCACCTTCAATTGTTTTACGGTCGAATTTAAAATTTTGAATATTGTATTGTTGGTTGTATGGGCTAAACGCGATATTATAGGGTTGATTCATGTAAGGCGTACCCACACCAACTGAAATAGGCGCATAAACGTGCAGATAATTGTTCGCAAACTCGCGTAGGTAACTTAAGCCGATGCTCGAATTAAACACGTCAAGCAGGTTAACAGATACGAGGTTTTTAGTTTTTGTTACCTCGTTAAAATGCGCTATCCTCAATGAATCCTCATCCAACTTTATCCTTGCTGGGCGCATGTTGTAATTATCGCGGTAGATTACAATTTCTTGTATAGGCTTATCTTTAAAAACCTCGTGCGTACCGTTTTTATATATAACCAGGGCAACGTCACTTTTTAAAATAGTAATGGTTGGCCCATCCTGATACGTGAATAATTTGTACTTAATTTCGGTAGGACTAATTTCTAATATTTTTACCTCAAGTTTCGAATTGTCCTTTTTAAAAAGTTGGTCCTGTGCATGGCTTGCAAGAGCTGAAAACATTATTAAAATGATGCTTAAACTTTTCATAACAAACTGTTTTATGGTTAACTAAATGTACTTAAATATTTTGATACAAATTATTTGTGCAACAAGTTTATATTTATAAATTTGACTAACTTTTAAAATAAATTAAGACTCTAAAATTATATGAATAAAATTAAAATAGCGAATCCGGTAGTTGAACTGGATGGCGATGAAATGACACGTATTATATGGAAATTTATCAAAGATAAATTGATAATGCCATACCTTGACGTAGATATAAAATATTATGATTTAGGAATGGAACATCGCGATGCTACGAACGATCAGGTAACAATTGATTCGGCAGAAGCAATTAAAAAATATGGCGTTGGGATAAAGTGCGCTACTATTACACCTGATGAGGCTCGCGTAAAAGAGTTTAATTTAAAGCAAATGTGGAAATCGCCAAACGGCACTATCCGTAATATTTTAGATGGTACTGTTTTTCGCGAACCCATTGTTTGTAAAAATGTACCGCGTTTGGTAAGTAACTGGACAGCTCCAATTATTGTTGGCCGTCATGCTTTTGGCGATCAATATAAAGCAACCGATTTTGTGGTTCCCGGTAAAGGAAAACTCACCATGAAATTTGAAGGGGAAGATGGAAAAGTAATAGAACATGAAATTTATAAATTCACCGGCCCGGGCGTGGCAATGGGAATGTACAATGTTGAAGAATCTATAAGAGGCTTTGCTAACTCCTGCTTTAATGTTGCCCTAAATAAAAAATGGCCGTTATATTTATCCACAAAAAACACCATCTTAAAAAAATACGATGGAAGGTTTAAAGATATTTTTGAAGAAATTTATCAGGCAGATTACAAGACTAAATTTGAGGCTGCCGGTATTGTTTACGAACACCGTTTAATTGATGATATGGTAGCTTCCGCTTTAAAATGGAACGGAAATTTTGTGTGGGCCTGTAAAAATTATGATGGAGATGTTCAATCGGATTCTGTGGCGCAAGGTTTCGGATCGTTAGGTTTGATGACCTCTGTGTTAATTACCCCTGACGGCAAGATAATGGAAGCAGAAGCCGCTCATGGCACTGTTACCCGTCATTTCCGCGATCATCAAAACGGAAAACCTACTTCTACAAATCCCATTGCAAGTATTTTTGCTTGGACAAGAGGATTGGAATTTCGTGGTAAATTAGATAATAATCAGGAACTGATTAACTTTTGCCACGTACTTGAAACGGTTTGTGTTGAAACTGTGGAAAGTGGTAAAATGACAAAAGATCTTGCAGTTTGTACGCATGGTAACAGTGTAAAACATGGCGAACATTATTTGTATACCGAAGAATTTTTAGATGCGATCGATCAAAATTTAAAGAAAAAATTAGCTAAGTAATTTAATTTTATCTCTTCCCTCTCCTTTAAAGAGGCGTTGGGTGCGAGATATAAAATATAAAAATGAATCAGGAATTATTTGATAGAGTTGAAAGAGCTTTAAAAACGATTAGGCCGCATTTAGAAGCCGACGGCGGTGATGTTGAGTTACTTGAAATTACGGACGAAAATACTGCCATGCTTGAATTAAAGGGAGCTTGCAGCACGTGTAGTATGAGCCATATGACTATGAAGGCCGGAATTGAAGAAACAATTATGAGAGCCGTACCCGAAATACGTTCGGTGCAGGCAATCAGATCTTAAAAATTAGTTAATGAGAATTTTAAAATCCTTTCGGTTCAAAACGGAAGGATTTTTTAATTAAATACAAAATCAACCGAATTGGATTTTAATTCTTCGGGGAACATACGTTAAAATTTCATTTATAGAAATATGTTTACTGTAAAAATAGCGAAGGGTGATTCGACAATTGCATCTATTATCGATTTACGTTATAAAATTTTGAGGGAACCTTGGAATAAACCAAAAGAAACAGTTACCGATGAATTAGAATTATTTAGTGTAAATGCTTTTATAGAACAAAATCATAAAATTATCGCCTGTGGAAGACTTCAAAACAACGGTAATGGAATAGGCCAGGTGCGCTACATGGCGGTTGATAAAGAATTTCAGGGAAAAGGCTTTGGCAAACTGATTTTAGAAAAACTGGAAATTGAAGCCAGACATTTAAAAATGAATAAAATAGAATTACAAGCCCGTGAGAACGCACTTAATTTTTACCAAAAAAATGGCTATTCTTTACTGGAAAAATCTTTCGTATTGTGGGATATTATACCACATTATTTGATGGTAAAAACAATAAATGACGAGATTATTGGTTAGGTAATAGTCGTATATTTTATGTATTGAAAGAAGTTTTGAATATTTTGTTTTTGTGCTCGTGGTATCCAAATCCCGATGATCCGGTAAATGGTATTTTTATAAAACGGCACGCACAAGCTTTAGCGCTGCAGCACAATGTTACGTTAGTATTTGTAAAAGCGGTAAAAATTAAAGAGCCCATCGATATAAAAAATAAGGAAGGAAGGCTAACCGAAATCTTACATTTTTATCCAAAGATAAAACATGCTGTGCCCGGTTTTAGCAAATTTATAAAGCTAAAACACTTTCGCGGGAAATACAAAATTGCTCTTGATACATTGGCAGAAAAAACTTTTGATGTCATCCATATTAATACGATTTTTCCCGCGGCTATTCCGGCAATATATGCTTTAAAAAAGTACCCTAACGCAAAACTTTTTATTACAGAACACTGGAGCGGATATTATCCGGAAGACGGAAACTATAAAGGATTGCTAATGCGTTATCTCACACAAAAAATAGTAAAACGTGCTTGTGAGGTGTTTATCGTTTCTAAAAAATTGCAGGAAGCAATGCAACAACATGGATTATTTAATAATTATGCCTGCATCAATAATGTGGTTGATGTAGAAATTTTCAAGCCTTGTATTAAGGCACAGTCTAACGAAAACTCGTGCCTCAACATTTTACACGTTTCGTCGCTTGTTGAGAAAGAAAAAAACATTTCCGGAATTATTGCAATAGCAATGGCTTTGAAAAAATTGGGAAAGAATTTTTCTATGACGATGGTAGGAGGCAGTTTGGACAATATAGCTCAATACTCATCTACAATAGAAACAAACAATTTAGGTGATTATGTAATTTTTGCAGGAATTAAAACGCCACCCGAAATAGCTGGTTATATGCAGATTGCCGATGTTTTTCTTTTGCCAAGTCACTACGAAGGAATGCCTGTAGTTGTGCTTGAATCTTTAGCATGCGGATTACCTATAATAGCAAGTAACGTAGGTGAAATACGAACGATTTTAAACTCAGATTACGGCGTTATACTTTCAGAAAATACAACCCAACACTGTGTTAATGAATTAATGAACTTTAACCGTGAAAAATTTTGGGAATCGGAAATGATGTTTGATTATATTAATAGGCATTTTTCCGCGGAAGCGGTTTGTAAACAAATAACTGAACTCTACAACATTTATTTATGCTAAAAAAAATTATTTCAACGTTATTTACGCGTGGTTTTGTGGCGTTGGTTAATTTGGCAATTTTGCTGGTTTCATCAAAACAGCTTGGTGGCGAAATACGCGGCCAAATTAGTTTGTTAATACTAAACATCGCAATTGTACAAATCGTAAACGAAATATATACGGGTTATGTTTTAGTGTATTTTATTCCGAAATATAATTTAAAAAAAATATATGTAACAGGAATTTTTTGGTCGCTATTGTGCATCGCTCTCACAACGTTTTTACTAATCGCCTTTAACTTGCTGTTTAAAATGGAGGTGAGTAAGTATTGGTGGCACATTTCAATTTTGTCATGCATTATTATTTTTCATTCCTTTAATGGGGTAATTATTTTAGCTAAGGAAAATATACGCACGTATAATTTTCTTAATTTTTTTCAGCCAACAGTTTTGTTGTTGATTTTGCTTATTCAAATTTTTATTCTCCGCGTAAAATCAATCGATAGTTACATCGTAGCATTATATGTTTCGTTTTTGTTATCGCTTTTAATTTCGTCTGTGCAGGTTATTTACATATTTAAAAAAATTACTCACGCGCTACCTGTTATACAAACGATTGACATTGTGAAAAAAGGCTTTTATAACCAGCTTGCTAATTTTTGTCACATGTTAAGTAACCGTTATAATTTTTATCTTCTAAGTAATAATGTGTTGGTAGGAATTTATTCGAGTTCAACTTCTTTAATAGAATCTGTTTTGATCATCAGCAACAGCGCCGCCACCATCATTTTAACTTATATCGCAAACTCTAACAAAAGCGAACGAAATACGCGCATTACTTTTTTTTTAGGTAAAACTTGCTTTTTGCTTAGCCTGTTTTGTGTTTTAGCCCTCGTGATTATCCCGGCTAACTTTTTTACATTTTTGTTAGGGAAAGATTTTTCGCAAACCAAAATTGTAATGCTTTGTTTATCGCCCGGTATCTTGTGTATCAGTTTTTCAACCGTTATTAGTCATTATTTTTCTGGAATTGGAAGGCAAAAACTAATAGCGATTGCAAATTTGGCGGGTTTATGCACCACAATTATTTCTGGATACTTTTTGGTAAATCAGTTCAATTTACTTGGCGCATGTTATGCAACATCCTTGTCGTATTTTGTTGCCTCTGTAATTTTAATTGCGATGTTTATGAATGAATTTAAACTATCTTTTTCTTCATTGTTTAAATTAGCCGACGATTTTAAATTTTTTAAAACCGTTACCTAAACAAAATAATTTGTTGCCAAATGTATTGTACAACTGTAATTGATGTGGTAACAATAAATGCCCACATCACATATTTTCCTCCGCTCGTTTTTTTTAATATCAATTGCGCAATTAACATACAAACGGTAATCATAAAAGGTATAAGCGCCGCGTGAAACTGAAGCGACTCAAATAAATCGCCTTTAAGCAAACATATCAATGCCCGTTGTGTTCCGCATCCCGGACAATCCACTCCAAAATGCGATTTAAAAAAGCAGGTGAACAAATGTTTTTCTAACCAGATAATCATGCGTAAAAATAAAAAATGCCTTTGAAACTCAAAGGCATTTTATTAGGCGAAAAAATAAAAATTAATGATTCATCCACTGACTCCATGGCATTGCTGTTAGAGCTGCGCCAATAATAGCTACATAAATGATAATGAAAATTAAATATAATGAAGATAAACAGGTCCCTATTATCGCACAAATTCTACCCGCTTTTAAATTATTAAACGAAGCCTGAGTATAAGCGGTGGGATTTTCTTTGTATAAGTTGGTTGCTTTACCGGATAAAACGATAGCAATAATTCCTAAGATCATTCCCACAATTCCGTAACAGAAACAAAAAACGATTGATAAAATTCCTAAAACCAAAACTGCCGCCCCATTGGGTATAGGCGCTTGTCCGAACTGATTATTAATAGGCTGATTAACGTTTTGTCCGTATTGCGGGGGCTGATTCGTGTTATTTTCTTCCATGATTTTTTTAGCGAAGATATAAAAATTTTCCGTTATACCTTAAGTGTAAAATAAAGTTTCAAAAGGTTTATAAGTCGTATTTCGGTTAATAAACTATATGTATCCAATGCGAACTTTTCAAATAGTTTAACGTAAAATATTTTAATCTTACCCGTTTATCATTCAGTAAAATAATTTTTTTAAAGTTAATCAAACAGTAAAGCAGTATGACAATTTATTTAAACGCTTCAAAACCCATGAGCCATGAAAACATTTTACCTAACAGTGGTGTGCGCCGCGGTTTTACACACGGCCGCCACCTCTCAAATTACCCGCCAGTTTTCTCCGATTGATAGTGCAACAGCTTTTAATGTTAAAGAATGCACCGATTATTATTTCGCCCATCACACAAATCAGAACGAACTTTCCGAATTTATCAACGCGCGCCGCCGCAATTATATCCGCGCAACATTTTTTCCCTCCTCTGCAAGAATTTCGGCTACAGCGCCTACCCCTCAACAAGCTTGCACTAACATTGATTTTGAATCGGGGTTATTAACAGGGTGGAATTCCTCGTCAGGTTACAATCCAATATATAATACGCTAGGCTGTTGCCAGAATTTAGGCGGCGCACAAGTTATCACAGCAGGCGGAGGTAATGATGCTTGTGGAGGATTTCCTGTTGTTGCACCCGGAGGAAATTTTTCGGTAATGCTTGGTAATAATTTAACCGGAGGCATTGCCGATAGGCTTGAACAAACTTTTAATGTAACAACTACAAACGCTAATTTTACTTACCGTTACGCGGTTGTATTACAAGATCCCGGCCATGCAGTTACGGATCAACCGGGTTTCCAAATTGAAATGCTCGATTCTAATGGCCTTCAAATTCCTTGTACTTATTATAATGTAGCGGCCGGACAAAACATTCCGGGTTTCATAAATTCTACTTCATGCAATAATGTAGTATATAAACCATGGACTAACGTGAGCGTTGACCTCACAAATTTTATAGGTCAAAATGTAACCATACGTTTTACTACGTTAGATTGCGCCCTTGGTGGACACTATGGTTATGCTTACATTGACGGGAGTTGCTCAAACTTTAGCTTCACCCAAAGTGGGATTTTATGCCAAGGTTCCACAATTCAACTATCTGCTCCAATAGGGTTTGCATCGTATAACTGGCAATTACCAAATGGTGCTACCCAAACCGGCCAAACAATTAATA
>JAYTBK010000284.1:0-3893 GCA_043737035.1 Bacteroidota bacterium
TAAAGGCGCAGGTACTAAAACCGTTGATGCGTTGCTCGAACTGATTAATCCTAAAACGCTTAAACTCACTGTGAATCGTAAAAATTTTAAATCGATAAATTTCTATTTTAAAAATGGTTTTAAAATTATGGATGTTCAGGATTTCGACATTGGAAACTCTTATTTTATGAATGATTTTATCATGCAAAAAGAAATTGCAAAATAAATTTTATTAGAAAAATGACACTTTAGTTAAACCGGTTTATTAACAGGGCAATTCTTCATATCTCGCATTTGCCAGCCGTATATTTTCGTTTAAAATCAGTATATTTATATTTTTAATAACCATGGAATACAACACACAACTTCCCCATTTACAAATTCCCGAGTACGGACGTAACATACAAGTAATGATTGACCATTGCATTACAATTGAGGATAGGGACGAACGAAATAAATGCGCGCGGGCCATCATTCAAATTATGGGACAATTAAATCCTCATTTGCGTGATATTGCCGATTTTACGCACAAATTGTGGGACCATTTATTTGTCATTTCCAAATTTAAACTCGATGTGGATTCGCCTTACCCTAGGCCCAATGCCGAAACATTTACTACCAAACCTTTGGTTGTGCCTTATCCTGCTAGTAAAATAAAATACAAACACTATGGTAAAACGATAGAACGGATAATTGATGTTGCTAAAACATACGAGGAAGGTGATGAAAAAAAAGAGCTCACACGGCTAATAGCAAATCACCTTAAAAAATCGTATGTAAATTGGAATAAAGATTCGGTTACGGATGATGTTATTTTTAAACAGTTTAAAGAAATGACCAATAACGAGTTGGTGATTGATGAAACATCGGCACTTACGCACGCCAACGAATTAAAAAATAAGAACCACAACAACCAAACTCCAATTACTGTAAACAACGGCAACAACAATAATAAAAATCGTTTTAAAAAAAATAAAAATAAATTTAAACACCGCACAAATAATAACAATACAAACCGTTAGTACTTTACACGCAATTTATGGCAATTTTTGAAGTTACAGGTGGCCGGCAATTAAAAGGTGAAATTATCCCGCAAGGCGCAAAAAATGAAGCATTACAAATATTATGTGCAGTTTTACTAACGCCGCAAAAAGTAACCATAAGCAATATACCCGATATCGTTGATGTTAATAAACTCATTGATCTTTTAAAAGATCTTGGAGTAAAGGTTGAAAAAACGGGGCACGAAGAATTTACATTTCAATCTGATACTATAAACGTTGATTATTTGGTATCGCCTGAGTTTAAAACTAAAGGTGGTGGACTTCGCGGTTCAACCATGATTATTGGGCCAATGCTTGCACGGTTCGGTAGAGCGTATATGCCAAAACCGGGAGGCGATAAAATTGGTCGCCGCCGCATGGATACTCATTTTATTGGGTTTGAAAATTTAGGTGCGAAGTTTGAATACGACCACGACACTGAAAATTTTAAAGTAACGGCAACCAAACTAAAAGGCGCTTACATGTTGCTTGATGAAGCATCGGTAACTGGTACAGCAAATATTTTAATGGCTGCTGTTTTAGCGGAAGGCACAACCACTATTTACAATGCTGCGTGCGAGCCTTATCTGCAGCAGCTTTGCAAAATGCTTAACGCAATGGGTGCCAAAATTAGTGGAGTAGGGTCAAACCTTTTGACTATTGAGGGCGTAACATCGTTAAATGGAATAAGTCACCGTATTTTGCCCGATATGATTGAAATTGGGTCGTTTATTGGTTTGGCGGCCATGACTCAATCTGAAATTACAATAAAGGATGTTTCGTACGATAACCTCGGTTGCATACCTAAAGTTTTTTCGCGGCTTGGTATTAAATTAGAGCGTCGCGGAGATGATATTTACATTCCCTCGCAGGAACATTATGAAATTGATACGTTTATCGACGGATCAATGCTTACAGTGGCAGATGCGATTTGGCCTGGCTTCACACCTGATTTGCTCAGTATTATTTTAGTAACTGCCATACAAGCGCGTGGGAATATGTTGGTGCATCAAAAAATGTTTGAAAGCCGTTTGTTTTTTGTGGATAAATTAATAGAAATGGGTGCGCAAATTATTTTATGCGACCCGCACCGCGCTACTGTAATGGGGCTTGATAGGAAAGTGCAACTGCGCGCGATACAAATGGCCTCACCCGATATACGCGCAGGTGTTGCTTTGCTTATAGCTGCCATGAGCGCAAAAGGTAAAAGCACTATTTTTAATATTAACCAAATTGATAGAGGATACCAAAAAATTGATACGCGCTTAAACGCCATTGGGGCAGAAATTGTTAGAAAAGAACGCTAAATGAAAATCATAAACCTACTAATCGCTTTTTCACTGTTAATATTAATTGCGCAGTGTAAAACCAAAAAAGAAATGGTTTCTAACGAAGCGACTTCCGAAAATAAAACAACACAGCAAACTCCAAAATCAGAAAATGCAAAAGTTAAAGTTGATGTAGTTACAGGTTTAAATTTAGGAAACCGCGCGCCGGAAATAGAAATGGCGGATCCAAACGGAAAAATCATAACGCTATCTTCCTTTAAAGGAAAAATGGTGCTTATAGATTTTTGGGCGAGCTGGTGTGGACCATGCCGCGCGGAAAATCCAACCGTAGTAGCTACATACAATAAATATCACGTGAGTAATTTTACTAATGCAAAAGGCTTTGAGGTATTAAGCGTGTCACTCGACAACAATAGGGATAAATGGGTTGCCGCAATAGAAAAAGATCAATTAAAATGGCCTTATCATGTAAGCGACCTTTTATTTTGGGATAATGCTGCGGCAAAAAAATATCAGGTAAACAGTATTCCTACAAATGTTTTAGTGGATGGAAATGGGATAATAATTGCTAAAAATTTAAGAGGTGAAACACTGCCTGAAAAAATAGAGTCGTTCAAAAAATAGGGGTTATGAAAACTTTTGTTCTTACCATCGCTGTATTTTTTTTAAGTTTTAAACTGTTTTCTCAGGATACGACCAAAGCTTTAAAGGTTGGGAACGCTTGCCCATCAATTGTTATAACAACTTCACAAAACGCTATACAAAGCTTTAATTTTCCGTACAACAATAAAATCGCATTGGTTCATTTTTGGTCATCATCGGCTGCGCGTTCGTTAAAAGATTTTTACAAGCTATCGTTAATTTATAATAAGTATTTTAATGAACCTTTTAAAAATGCCGAAGGCTATGATATGATAACGGTTGCGTTGCAAAGCGACAGAAACGAATGGCAGGAAACACTTAAAAAATACAAGCTTAAAACCATAAATAACGGTATCGCATTAAAAGGCTTCAACGATTTTTCTATCAAAACTTTTAAGTTAACTGAAGTGCCCGCCACGTTACTCATCGATGAATCAGGAAAAATAATAGCGATAAACCCTTCTGTAAACGCACTTCTGAAAATACTTGATGAAAAACGCGATATCATTAGTGATCCAAATCCGGTTACAAACATTACCGCAAAATTTGTTTTTGCCGGAAGCGTTACTACTCCATTAAAAAATAAGAAAATTTATTTGATGCAAAAAACCGATACACTGCAAACGGTTATCACAGCAGAGGATGGATCGTTTACACTTAATTACAATTCGCTTGTAGAGAAAACTATTTTGATAAAGCCACCATACGCGCAAACAGAGAAATTGCTTTTGCAAAATATAAAAGGTGAAATTATTACTGAATTGGAAGAGGATGAAAATCGTTTGTTTCAATATTCTCTTTCGGCCTTTGATATGATTTTTCTTCGGAGTTCCACTAACAGCGAATTAAATAAAAATTTTGGCTCAAGTGACGACCTTTATTTAAAGGATAATTTATTTACAAAAAACAGTTTGGCCATAAATCCTGCGGTAAAACTTAA
>JAYTBK010000285.1:0-3892 GCA_043737035.1 Bacteroidota bacterium
CCATGAAATTTGAGGTGGATGAAAAAATATTTCTGATGTTAAAGCCATAATCTTTTTCAAAAAGTTGCAATGCTTTTTTTAAAGGTATACTTGCTTGCACGTACCCTAAATAATCGCTGCTCCGATCGTATTTGTAAACGCCTTCCATCATCCACCCCACATAATAAGTGCTATCGATCCTTATAAATTCCCTGCTTCGCGGTAATGCATCCTTATCAGTTAATGATACTCCAACTCTTTTTGCATCAATTTCGTAACGCGCCCTTGTATTGACTTGCGCAAGCGAGGTGGTTTGAGCATATACCATTACAAAAACTATAACCGTAACAGTTATTGTTTTTTTAAGTTTTATTTTAGATAAAAAATTAATTGAGTACCGCATTTAAGTTTAATTTTCTTAGTCTATCCAGTTCTTTCAATGTTATTTGGTTCAGGGCGTTTAATTTGGCGTCTTTGTTACGGTAAATTAGGCGGTGGTCGAGAACAGGTTTTATTAGTAGGTTAAGATCATCCTCCGTTACAAACGTTCGTCCGTTAACCAAAGCAAAGGCTTTCAGGCATTTTAAAAAAGTAATACCACTTCGCGTGGAAGCACCTAAATTTATTTCGGGATGTGTTCGCGTAGCTGCAACTATGTTTCGTACTGCTAAAATTATTTCATCATGTATAAATACTTTTTCTGTTTCCTGTTGCAGAAATAAAACTTCATCCATACTTAAAACCTGTTTTACAGCGTTAAGATTGTTTTGAATTCCAAGGTAATTTTTATAGATGTCGAGTTCGGTTGCCTCATCAACATAACCAAAATAAATTTTTATAAAAAACCGATCGAGTTGGGCTGTAGGCAAGGGATATGTGCCTTCCATCTCTACTGGGTTTTGCGTAGCAATGGTAAAAAATAATTTTTCGAGTGGGTAAGTTTTTTCTCCAATAGTTATTTGATTTTCGGCCATGCACTCTAACAATGCGGATTGAACTTTTGGCGATGCACGGTTAATTTCATCCGCCAATAATAGATTGCAAAACAAGGGACCTTTTTTGAAAATAAAATCTTTTTTAGTATCGTCAAAAATATGTGAACCAATTAAATCCATTGGTAACAGATCGGGAGTAAACTGTATTCGTTTAAATAAGGCTCCTTGCGATGAATAATTTCCGGAAATACTTTGTGCAAGCGTTTTGGCCATTACGGTTTTTCCGGTTCCGGGATTGTCTTCCATTAATACATGCCCTTTTGCAAGAAGCGCAGTGATGATAAATTTTATTTGATTTCGCTTTCCTTTAATAACAGTTTCTACATTGGTAATTAATTTTTGAATGTTATTTAAAGCTTGCTCAATTTGAATTGTTTCTTCCATGTTAAGTTAATTTAGGTTTCGAAAAGTAATTTAAGGTGCTTGATAGATTTAAAAAATGTTTTATGCGTTTCATCAATGGTATTTGTTTTTTTACATTTTTAATAAAGGGTATGTAAAATCCGTTTAGGGTTTTATGTTCATCTTTATTTAACGCTGTTGTACTGTATTTTGTTTTTTGGTAAACATTATTAAACGCATCAAAAGACGTATTAAATTTCCTGTCAATTGCGTAAGCATAATCTGCGGGACCCGACAAACGATAAACGTTTCCGTTTTGATTGAGATAAAAGAGTACTGCCCGGTTTACATTGTACGCTTGGCGAACAGTTGTAGAGGATTTAGATCGCGCTTTATAGTTATAAAAAATCCAAATGCAACTTGGAATCGAAAATAGTGCGATAACAACAGCAAGTAAAATGAAAACTGTGGCGTACAAAATTGTTGCCCAATTTATTTGGTTGGCTTCGTTCGCAGCTAACTTGTTTTGTTTTTCTGTCTTCTCTTCTGTAATAATTTTAATTTCGTCGATGGGTATTGGCGAAGGAATTTTTGATAAAATGGATTTGAAAGAATCTGTTTTAATGATGAAAATATTTTTTAAGATTTGCGCTTGCGATACAGCCGTAACGTGCATTCCTGTGGTAATATGTTTTAATTTAACTTCGCCGGTATCAGTTGTAAAGGAAGCGAGCGAAACGTCGGTTAATATGAATTGATTTTGGCTCGCCATGAAAGCGGTATCGTGGTACAATAGATCTTTGCTTATTATAGTCAGCTGTTTTTTTACTGTATCAATATTTTTTACCGAACCGTCAATCACTAAAAAAGTAGCAGGCATATCAGTAGGCGGGGTTCCATCTGGTTGCGGTGCTTGTTGGGTATTTAAATCTGGAATCGTTGTATCAAAATCTATCCACCCATACTCCTGAAAATAAACCTGCACCCATGCATGTGCCTGATCTTGGTAAAACCAATACCATCCTGGGTTTTTGCTACTCCTGTCAGTGGTTGCATAACCAACTGCAAGGCGTGATGGAATTCCAAGGGAACGAAGCATAAAAAGTGTGGCACCTGCAAAATAGGCGCAGTAACCTTTCCTGTTTTCAAATAGGAAATAATTTAATTTATTGGCACTTGGTATGCCTGGCACACCGGGATTATCTGAGTATTTAAACAACGGCTGATCAAATTCATCTTTACTTAAAAAATAATCGCGTATGGCAATGATTTTGTCAATTGGTGTGTTCTCATTTCTTGTAACACTGTCGGCCAATAAATAAATTTTTTGGTATTCTTTATTCTTCGGCATAAATGTATAATAATCACTAAATTCTTTGTTCGGATAAATAATCGATTCGATTTCCCGTAACTGTTTAAATCGTTGTTCCTGAAAACTTTCAAGCTCGCGGTTTCCGGCAGGATTGTAAATAAAGTATGCACTGTTAAGTTCGCTAACCCACATTTTAGCGCTGTATGCACTTTTAAATTGCGCTTTAAACTCTTTAGGTACCGAAAACGGTTGACAATAAAATGCGGTAGATGGAGCGATGAAACTGTTAGGTGACAGGTTCACCTTATACACATCGGCAGTTACTATTTTTCTTTTTAAATTACCTAAAGATTTTTTCTGTAACGACATATCATTCTTTTCAAAATAAAGCGGTATGGATGCCGGGTCTACAACAAACAAATCGTTGTAAGGCATATTATCATCTGTTTCAAATGTTTGCGTTACCGTATCAAATTTTGTAAAGTAATGTGACGTAAAATATAGTGGATTTGGTGTGGATGAATTTTCAAAAAAGTTATCAAGTCGAGCAACAAAAACTAATTGTTTATCTTTATTAAGTGAACCTGTTAATTTGGATTGGTCTTTATTTTCAACACCGCCATTTTTTCCTTTTTGCGTCATTGATTCACTGTTGCCACTTCCACCTTTGCCTTCGGAAGTTTTGTTTCCGCCACCAAAATCTTTTTCTAAAGCTTTAAAATCGCTTTTAAAAACAGTAAACATAAATACCGATAAAACTAAAACCACTACTGCGAAACCCGCCAATCGCTTCGTTATAAGCCACACGGGAGCGGTATTATCATCATTTAAATTGCGTAAGAGTTCGGCAGTATAAATACTGTAAAAAGAATAAATCAAAACCGGAATGGTTCCCATCAACAAATCCCTCACGGTAAAAATATTTAATTTGCCAATCAACACGATCTCTACTACTAAAAGCATAACGCTCCATATTACAGTAATAGTTTTCGATCGACTGAAGCCAAAACCCGCTAACCAGCCAAGTGAAAATAAGATGATGAAAATGTAAAACTTTACTGATACATAAAAACTATCGAACTCACCAATATTTATATTTTGTAAAATAAGGTAGATGCTATAATTTGCAATAGCAACCAATAAAGTTGTAGTAATAAATCTAAATCCGTAACTAAAAATTAATACTGAAGTGAGGCATCCAATACCAAAATAAAAGCCCTGCGTTAACCAATTATTCTCCAGTATGGAGTAAAAAATATTAACC
>JAYTBK010000286.1:0-3862 GCA_043737035.1 Bacteroidota bacterium
GTTCAATGTATGCCCTCAATTTTGATGTGTAGCCTGTGTTTTCCCAAAGAGTATTTCCGGCAATTTCGCAGGCTTTTCCCAACCCAACAATTCCCGTCACATTTAATGTTCCACTTCGTTTATTGTTTTCTTGCCCTCCACCGTGGAATAACGGAATCAAGTTTGCGCGTGGATTTTTCCTTCGTACATATAAAGCGCCAACACCCTTGGGACCGTAAAACTTATGCGCTGAAAGGCAGCAAATATCAACACTCATTTCATTTACATCCATTTGAAGTTTGCCCGGCAACTGCGTTGTGTCACTGAAAAATAGTGCATTGTTTGAATGTGTTATTTCCGCAATTTTAGTAACATCCTGCAAAACGCCGGTTTCATTATTAGCGGCCATTATCGCCACCAAAATTGTTTTACCTGTAAAACTATTTTTAAGTTCATCCAAGTCAACTAGCCCCTCACGGTCAACGTTTAGGTAGGTTATTTCGGCACCATTTTCCTGCAAATGCGTACACACATCGAGTACAGCTTTGTGCTCGGTTTTGCAGGTAATAATATGATTGCCTTTTGTTTGGTATGCATAATAAACACCTTTTAACGCAAGATTTATGGATTCCGTTGCGCCCGAGGTAAATACGATTTCATTTATTTCGGCGCCTATAAACGCTGCAACTTGTTCACGCGCTTTCTCTACAGCGCCTTGCGCGTACCAACCATATGGGTGCGTCGTGCTTGACGCATTGCCAAAATGTTCGGTGAAATATGGTAGCATTTCTTCCAAAACCCTTTTATCTACAGGTGTTGTGGCGTTATAATCAAAATAAATCAATTACTTAAATCTTATTTTTAAATCTTAAATACTTAAATCTCAATTTTTTTTACATTCTTTCCGGTACATGAATTCCTAAAGTTAACATCGCGTTTTTAATAATGTTAGCTGTCATTTCAATCAACTTTATCCTAAATTCTTTCAAAGCATTATCTTCCTCTTTTAAAACCGGGCACTCGGCATAAAACTGGTTAAATTGTTTAGTTAGTTCATAAGTGTAATTGGCAACTTCCGCGGGATTGTAAGTATTAGCTGCAATCTCTAAAACTTTAGGAAAATCATAAATGTGTTTTATCAATTCTTTTTCTTTAACGTGTAGAATAATGTTATCTGTTAAATCAATTTCATAATTTCCATCATTATCTTTTTTTCCAACAAATTTACTTAATATGGATTTTATACGCGCGTATGAATACTGTATAAAAGGACCTGTATTTCCCTGAAGATCAATGCTTTCTTTTGGATCAAATAACATTTTCTTTTTTGGATCAACTTTTAAAATAAAATATTTTAACGCCCCCATACCAATGGTTTCAAACAGAATTTTTTTCTGGTTTTCATCAAAACCGTCAATTTTACCCGTTGCTTCCGTAACTTCGCGCGCGGCTTCAACCATTCCATCCATCAAATCGTCCGCGTCAACTACCGTTCCCTCGCGGCTTTTCATTTTTCCTTCAGGCAGTTCAACCATTCCGTAGGAAAGATGGTAACACTGTTTTGCCCAATCATACCCGAGTTTTTCTAAAATTTTAAATAACACCTTAAAGTGGTAATCCTGTTCGTTGCCTACAGTATAAACCATTTTACTCACTTTTGGAAATTCTTTAAAGCGTTCAATGGCTGTACCAAGGTCTTGAGTTATGTAAACGGAAGTACCGTCGCTGCGCATCACTATTTTTTCATCGAGGCCATCTTGTGTGAGGTCAATTGCAATGCTGTTATTCTCCTTCTTGTAAAAGATGTTTTTCTCTAGGCCTTCTTTAATTATTTCTTTTCCTAGTAAGTAGGTGTTGCTTTCGTAATATATTTTGTCAAACTCAACGCCTAATTTTTTATAGCTAATTTTAAACCCGTCGTAAACCCAGCCATTCATCATTTTCCAAAGTTCAATGGTTTTTTCATCTCCATTTTCCCATTTCAAAAGCATTTCCTGAATTTGCAACATCAATGGCGCGTTTTTTTCAGCGTCTACTTTATCGCTTCCTTTTTCTATTAAATCGGTTATTTGCTTCTTATATTCTGTATCAAATAAAACATAGTACTTTCCAACTAAGTGATCGCCTTTTAAGCGATTACTATCCGGAGTTTCACTATTACCAAACAGTTGCCACGCAAGCATGCTTTTACATATGTGTATTCCGCGGTCGTTAACTAGGTTTACTTTTACCACATCGTGCCCTTGTGTTTGCAATATGTTAGCTACCGCAAAACCAACCAAATTGTTACGTATGTGGCCTAAGTGCAAAGGTTTGTTGGTATTGGGCGATGAATATTCCAGCATAATTTGTTGTCCGCTGCTGCCCGGAGCTTTGATGCCGTAATTTTTTTCGATGCTAAAACTTTTAAATTCGTTGATCCAAAAACGGTTTGAAAACGTAAAATTTAAAAATCCTTTTACAACATCGTACTTTTCTAGTTCTGGAATTTCTTTAAGTATGGCTTCACCAATTAGTTCTCCGGTTTTTTCCGGACTTAATTTCGCAGCTTTTATAAACGGAAACGTTACAAGTGTGAAATCGGCCTCAATGTCTTTTTTTGTTTTTTGAAGAATTATTTCTTCGGGTTTCGAGTTTAACTCAAACAAACCATTCACCGCTTTTGAAATAGATTCCGATAGAAATTTTTCGATATTCATGGCGCTAAAAATACGTAATATTGCCCTAACAATTAACTTTTTGGTAAACCGGAAATTACTTAATTGTACTACCTTAGCAAGGTATTTAAATTTGTATGATAAGAATATTAATTACTGGTGGTGCAGGAAACGTGGGCGGGGCGTTGGTCTCTAAGCTCATTGAAGACGAAAATATATTTGTGGTTGTGGTTGATGACCTTTCCACGGGTAGTTTATCTAAGTTGCCTGATGAGAAAAGTGCAAACTGGGAATTTATTAAAGCCGATGTAAACAATTACCACGAAATTGCAGCCGTAATGACGTCTCAAAACTTTGATTACGTGTTTCATTTTGCAGCGGTTGTAGGCGTTGCGCGTACTCAGCAAAATCCAATAAGTGTATTAAATGATATTTCGGGAATAAAACATATTCTCGACCTAAGCAAAAATTCATCTGTTAAACATGTCTACTTTTCGTCATCGTCGGAAGTATACGGTGAGCCAGTCGAACTTCCGCAGCATGAACACCGAACGCCTTTAAATTCAAGAGTTCCGTATGCCGTTGTCAAAAACGTAGGCGAATGTTTTTTTCGCAGTTATGGCATTCAATACAAATTGCCTTACACAATTTTTAGATTTTTTAATACGTATGGCCCTCAACAAAGTGCTGATTTTGTGATGTCGAAATTTTTATCAGCAGCTTTAAAAAATGAAGATATCACCATTTACGGCGATGGCAGTCAAACCCGCACTTTTACTTACGTGGATGATACCGTAGCCACTTGTGTAGCCGTGCTAAAACAAAAACTTTTGGTAAACGATGTTATTAATATTGGTAGCGATAAACTGATAACCATTTTAGAATTGGCGAAACTAATTATAAAAATTACAGATAGCCGTTCAAAAATAATTAATTTACCGGCTTTAAAAGATGGCGATATGTCGCGGCGACAACCCGACAACACAAAGATGAAAACCATTTTAGGAAAGGAATTGATAACACTTGAGAATGGAATTTTAAAAATGTTACAAAGTAAAAACTACCTTAGCAGTTTAAATATTTTACACTAAAACAATTGTAAAGGTTATGTGCGGAATTGCAGGTATTGCCGGCAAAGACTTAAATACAACTACTACGCCAACAGCGTTAAAAAATATGCTTTCCGCAATTGCCCACCGCGGGCCGGATGCTGAAGGTACATGGAA
>JAYTBK010000287.1:0-3820 GCA_043737035.1 Bacteroidota bacterium
TTCGGTTTTTTTTCTGCTGTTATGTTGTTTTCGTGTACGCCAACTTCTGAACCCAAAAAACAACATGAATTTAATCACTCAAAAGTTAAGCAACAATTTATAAAAGCAAACCAACAGGTTGTAGTGAAGGAAAATGATGAGATGGATTATTATCAAAAATCACATCAATTAAATTTTATCAAAACCAATTCCGGTATTCGTTACCATGTTTATAAAGCTTCTGCAAAAGGCGATTCCATTCACAACGGCGATCTTATAAAAATAAATTATACGGTATCGTTACTCGATGGAACCGAATGCTATTCATCAAAAAACGACGGCGTTAAAGAATTTGCCGTTGGCCTTGAGGATATAGAAGATGGCGTGCATAAAGCAGTCTTGTATTTTAAAAGTGGTGATAAAGCACTTGTTTTAATTCCATCGCACTTGGCGCACGGTTTATTGGGCGACTCTAAAAAAATTCCGCCACAATCGCCAATTATTTATGAGATTGAAATACTTTCGGTAAAGCACGAATAGAAATGAAGTTGTATTTATTTTTTGGCTGCACAGTTGTACTAATTTTTTGCTCTTGTACGGAAAAATCTATTAGTTCATATTCGCGCCATAACAATGGTTTTTATTATAAACTATTAGCGATAGGCGATCAAAGCAAAAGGTCAAGTACGTCTACGGTCTCAGCATGTCAGGCGGTAATTAAAACCCAAAGCGATTCAATTATATTTAGCACTAAAGGTTCGGCAAATAAACCATTTTACATTCCGTTAAATCATATTTCTTTAGCAGGAGGAAAAAATTTGCTTTTAAATTCCGTTGCCGGCGATAGTTTGTCATTCTTGATTTCAACACAACTATTTTTTAGAAGTTATTTTGATACCATAACGCCGGTTTTTTGCAAGAATGATTCCATCGTAAAATTTGATGTTCGCATAACCGGATTTTTTACGATGCATCAGTATGATAGCATCCGACATGAAGTAAAAAATTTAGTGGATGACACTGAGCTCAAAGAACTCAAATTAATTAATGATTACCTTCTTAAAAATAAAAAAAATACTGAGCCAAATAATTATGGCATTTACATTTTAGAAAGCTATAAAACAACGCTCGAAAAAGTAGCCGTTGGAAAGCAAATTAGACTTCAGTATAGCGGTTTTTTTATGGATGGAAACCCGCTTGATAACGGCAACCAAATTTTAGAATTTACCTTCGGAACGCCCGACCAGCTTGTTAAAGGGTTAAATATTGTTATTGGTAATTTAAAAAAAGGTGAAACTGCAAAAATAATATTACCTTCGCGGCTGGCTTTTGGCGAATTAGGTAGTAGCAACGGTTCTGTTCCCCCTTACACACCACTGGTTTACAACATTAAAATAATTGATATAAAATAAAAAACATGAACAAAACTTTAATTCTATTAACTGGTGTCCTTGTTGCAGGATTGTTATCTTGTAATAAATCAGAATTCGATGGGTATAAAAAAGCTGAAAACGGCCTTAACTACCAGTTTTTTAAACAAGATGAAAAAGGTGTAAAACCAAATGTTGGCGATGGCATTAGTTTTAAATATGTGTTCCGTTTAAAATCGAACGATTCTATTTTAGTAAATTCTTCATTGGTTAGTCAAGATGGAACCGGAATCACTAAATTCATTATGCCAAAATCTTCTTTTCAAGGAAGTGTTGAAGATGCAATTATGATGATGAGCGTTGGCGATAGTGCTTCATTTATTATAAGTGCCGATTCATTCTTTTTAAAAACCAACCACATGGCAGCGTTACCGCCATTTGTAAAACCTAATGATTATATACAGGCAAATTTAACGCTAGTGGAAATAAAATCGAAAGCCGACCTTGATAAAAATCAAAAAGAGCAGGACGCGCAAATGGCAAAAATGGCTGAGGGCGAAAAACCGCTTATTGAAAAATATATTGCTGATAATAAAATTACAGTTGCGCCTACCGCATCTGGATTATATTATATAGAAACAAAAAAAGGAAAAGGCCCAAATGCAAAAGTCGGCGATCAGGTTACAGTGCAATATAAAGGAATGCTGTTCGACGGAAAAGAATTTGATTCTTCATACGGAAGGCCTGAACCTTTTAAATTTGTGTTAGGCCAAGGGCAAGTAATTGCAGGTTGGGACGAAGCGTTGCAATTAATGGCAAAAGGCGGAAAAGCCAAAATCGTAATTCCATCAAGCATCGCTTATGGCGCACGTGGCGGAGGGCCGATTCCTCCATATTCGCCACTGGTATTTGAAGTTGAATTGGTTGAATTTGGTCCTGCACCAGCTACTCCCTCTCAACCAATGCCGGGTCAGTAAAAAATAATAGTTAATACCGTATAAAATGAAAAAGATAATTTTCGCTTCTCTGTGTATTTTGTTTTCCGCATCCGGTATGCTGGCAAACCCTGATAAACCTAAAAAACCGAAAAAAGTAAAACTCACAAAAATGGATAAAGAATTTTTAAAGAAACAACCTGATGGCATGTTTGCCAAATTTGAAACCAATAAAGGCGATATTTATTGCAACCTTGAGTTTAAAAAAACACCGATGACGGTTGGAAACTTCGTTGGTTTGGCGCAAGGCACAATTAAAAATACAGCAAAAGCCGAAGGTGTTCCATACTACGACGGATTAAAATTTCATCGGGTTATTCCTAATTTCATGGTGCAGGGTGGTGATCCTTTAGGAAATGGCTCCGGCGATCCGGGTTACAAATTTGGTGACGAGTTTGACGCCACATTAAAACACACCGGCCCGGGAATTCTTTCCATGGCAAATGCAGGCCCCGGAACAAACGGAAGCCAATTTTTTATCACACACGTTAAAACTGATTGGCTGGATAACAAGCATACCGTGTTTGGAAATGTAGTTGAGGGAATGGATGTGGTAAATAAAATTGTGGGCGAAGACACGATCAAGCATTTGGTAATTTTAAGAAAAGGAAAAGAAGCTGAGGCTTTTGACGCTGCTAAAACATTTGAGTTCGAAAAAGCAAATATCGGCGCAAAAGCGGAAGCAAAAGCCAAGGTGGAAAAGGAAGCGATGGACAAAACTTTAAATGAAACCTATGGCGCTGCAAAAACAACCGCAAGCGGACTTCGTTACATTACTGAAAAAGAAGGGATAGGTAAATCACCCGTTGCAACGGATCAGGTTACGGTACATTACAGTGGTTATCTGTTAAACGGTACAAAGTTCGATAGTTCTGTTGACAGGAATGAGCCGGCTACATTTCCTTTGAACCAGGTTATTAAAGGCTGGACAGAAGGCTTGCAATTAATGAAAGAAGGAGGCAAAACAAAATTTATTATTCCATCAGAACTTGGCTACGGAGCTAATGGCGCAGGTGGTATTATTCCACCAAATGCTTGGTTAGTGTTTGACGTAGAATTGATCAAAGTTAATTAAAATAAATTTAATTGAAATGAGAAAGGAGCTGTATGGCTCCTTTTTTTTTGTCGTTCATATTGAACTTTTTTCACTATCGCTACCCGCTAATAGGTTATAAACAAATGGTTGAAAAATACGTTATTAATTAACAACCTATTTTCATTAAATTTAGCATTCTAAAATACATACATGACCACAGATAAATTTGTTTCCCGTCATAACGGTCCCCGCGAAAATGAAATTACACAAATGCTTGCGAAAATTGGTGTTTCAAGTATTGATGAATTAATTAGCCAAACTGTTCCTCCAAACATTCGTCTGAAACAACCCTTGCGTGTAGCCAACGCCATGAGTGAATTTCAATATGCAAAACACATAAAGGATTTAGGAAAAAAAAATAAGGTATTTCGTTCTTACAT
>JAYTBK010000288.1:0-3818 GCA_043737035.1 Bacteroidota bacterium
TGACTTCCTTTTGTATACGGTGGGTGATGCCAGTAGGCAATTATCCAAGGCTGTACATTGGCGTTCAAATCAGCTTGCAACCAGGTAGCCATTGGTGCGCTTGACGTGCGGAATTCATCGTATGAATCCAGTACAATAAAATGAATATTTCCATAATTGTACGAGTAATATTTTTCGGTACCTGATGCTACACCTCCGCATTCGGCCGCTGTTGGTAATGTAAAAATATCGTAATATGCAGGAGATGGTGAAAAAGGAATATGATTATTATAATCGTGATTTCCCGGCGCCGGCCACACCACCGTATTTTTTAATTGGTTTTCGTAAGTATTATTTGTAAACACATTGCTTTGGTATTCGCTGTTATAGCCACCGTCATAGGCATTATCGCCGAGCCATAACCAACCGTCAATGTTTTTATTATTATTGTAAGATAAAAAAGCGTTTCGCGCATCGCGTTGATTTGTGCCACCGGTTCCTGCATCGCCAATTACCCAAAAACGGTAGTTGCCTTTTTGCCCGTAATTTGGCATCGTGCGAAAATACAAATCATTGGCTGCGGGTACGAGTGTTGCAGTTGCCGTTGCGATTGAATAAAAATATTGCGTGTACGGTTGTAATCCGGTAATTTTTATTTGATGATCGGTGGTAAGAGTTGTATTGGTAGACGAGGACGTTAGCGAACTAACACTTGCACCATAATTTACTTTGGTAATGGTAGCAATGTTTGTTTGCCACTTAACAATAATACTACCCGGCGTAGCCTGTTGTAGATAAGGCCCGCGAGAAACGGAAATAGTTTGAGCAACTAAAGAGTGTATAGAAATTATACAAAAGGCGAAAAATATTTTCATGCAGCCAAATTATAACAGAAGTTTAACTTTAACATTAACACATAAATAACTAAACATTAAATTACACCGTCATTTTTAACCACCTAAACGGTTAACGCCATTTCTTTATCGCTTTGCTTTATTTTGCCGGGATATGTGTCAACTAAAAACTGCAATGTATCGTTAATGTTATTGGCTGCAACCTTAGGGTTTGTGCTAGGTTGAGAATACCATTTATCAATAACGTCAAAGAAATTATCGTCGACATCTTGCAAAACCAATACGCCCATTTTTTTTAGCGCGGCGGCATTGCATTGTTGTTCGTAATGATTTTTTATGGGGATACTCATTAATTTTTTCCCTAAGAATAAAGCCTCCGAAGGAGTTTCAAAACCACCACCGGTAATTAATCCTGAGCACGATAGTAAACTCTTATTAAACTGAACCTGATCAATCGGATAATAGGATATGTTATTTTCGATGCGTATGGATTGCGTTTTATCAAGAAACCAATGAAATTTTATATGGCCGAGTTTACGAAACGCGTCGAGCAAACATTGTTTTTGGAATGACGGTAAATATACGGTTACATGTTTTTCGTCGGTAGGATGGGCGTTAATAAATTCTTCTTTAACTACAGGTGGCAAAATAAACGAGTCATACTTTTGAAAATGAAAGCCAATGTGATTTGTGGCGTGTGCATAATGCTTTAAAACGGTTTCGCCGATAAGGCTTTTTTTATCGGGGCGGGGAGTGGCATCCGATTGAAAACTGGCCTGATGCCCAAGTTGCACGGAGGGTATTTTTTTTAATTTACAAGCCAATGATGTTACAAAATCAAAATCATTAATGATGATATCATATTTTTCAAGTGGCAACGACCTGGCGTCTTTAAGCATGTTAAATGGTTGGATATTTTTTAAAATGCTCCAATAATTTAATCCGCCGCACTCTCCATAATATAAACTACAGCCTTTACTTTGGTATTTAATAGGCAATGAAAATTTAAGGTTGGCGTTGTTGCCGCTGATAAAAAAATCAACGTCACCAAAATGTTTTAAATACGGATAAATTTGTTGTGCCCTACTAATATGACCGTTACCGGTGGCCTGTACCGCGTAAAATATTTTCATCTTAAATTAAATTTGGGTTAGGAAGCTAAAATTTTTGAAACAACATCGTTTTCTTCAATATTTTCTTTCGTGTATATCAAATCGAAATATTTTTCGTCGTAATTAAATATTTCCCATTGGCCTTTGTTGTATTCCAGCGACGTTAAGTTTTCAACCCAATCGCCACTATTTAAATAGATAACACTTCCATTTTCGGTTTTCACTTCTTTTATCTGCGGCATGTGAATGTGGCCGCATACAACGTAATCGTATTTTTTTTCAATGGCAATTTCTGCTGCAGTGCTTTCAAAATCCTGCACAAAGGCAACCGCTTTCTTTACACCGTCTTTCACTTTTTTAGAAAAACTCATTTTATCCCTGCCAAACAGGCGCAGAAACCAATTAACAAAACGGTTAATTAAAATAAGGAGATCGTAACCTTTTCCGCCCAACTTAGCTAATAACTTTGCATAGCCTTTTGTACTTGCGTCAAAGACATCGCCATGAAAAATCCATGCTTTTTTTCCATCGAGGTTTAATAAAAGTTTGTCAACAATTTCGAAATTTCCTAATTGAAGATCCGTGTATTTACGCAGCATTTCATCGTGGTTTCCCGTAATGTAGTAAACGTGGGTACCATGACTCGCCATTTTCATAATGTGACGTAAAACATCCATATGAGAAGCAGGAAAGTAGTTTTTACTAAAATTCCACATATCTATAATATCACCATTAAGCACTAACGTTTTAGGTGTTACTGTTTTAAGATAATGTAATAGTTCTTTGGCGTGGCAACCAAACGTACCAAGGTGGACGTCACTGATGATTAAAACTTCTAATTCTCTTTTGCTATGCATTATTAGTTTTTGTAAAATTATTTCAATTATATTACCTTAATGTATTTGTTACATTAACAATAAGAGAACAGAGTGTATTCTTAAAATTAATAACGAATAAAAGCATGGTGTCAGGTAAATAATTTTGTAATTATTTTGAATTTGAACTCTACTTAAAAAAATATTTTAATTTTGCTCACGATTATATAGTTAATATGGAGCAAGGGCAAATTATTTGGTTTGAAATACCGGTTAAAGATTTAGATGTTGCAATAAAATTTTATTCGGCCGTGTTAGGGATTAAAATAGAGAAAAATAGATTTTTAGAAACTGAATATGGGATTTTTAAAAAAGATTCGAATTCTATTGGTGGCGCGCTCGTTCATAAAGAAAATTTCATACCATCAGAAGGGTTGAGTTTGTTTTTTTACGTCGTATCAATTTCAGAAAGTTTACTGAACGTTACAAAGCTTGGAGGCCGGATTATTGTAGACAAAATATTGCTAAAACAAAAAACCGAAGAAGGCTACTTAACAATTAACAACAATTTGATTGATAACAAAATTGGCTACCATGCCGAGTTTTTAGATTGCGATGGCAATAAAATTTGCCTGTATAGTAACAGCTAACGCTTTGCAACATAAGTTAAAAGAAAAGCCCGGTATAAATAAATACACCGGGCTTTATCGTATTAAGAAATTATTGAAAATTAATCCTTTAATAATTCGCGGGCAATAACCACTTTTTGTATTTCGCTGGTTCCTTCACCAATGGTACATAATTTACTATCGCGGTAATATTTTTCGGCAGGGAAATCTTTGGTAAACCCATAACCACCAAAAATTTGAACAGCTTCATTACTATTTCTTACGCAAACTTCAGAAGCAAAATATTTTGCAAAAGCTCCTTCTTTAGTCATTTTTTGGTGACGGTTTTTTAAGTCAGCTGCTTTAAACGTTAATAATTCAGCTGCTTCTAAATCAGTTGCCATATCGGCTAATTTAAAGCTGATTGCCTGAAATTGAGCAATTGGTTTC
>JAYTBK010000289.1:0-9232 GCA_043737035.1 Bacteroidota bacterium
TTTCACAGCTTATTATTGTAGAGCTTGCGGGCGTTCTTGCGGGCCCTTCAGCAGGATTATTCTTTGCTGAACTTGGTGCAGAAGTAATTAAAATTGAAAATCCGGAAACTGGCGGCGATGTTACCCGAAGCTGGAAACTACCCGTGGAAGAGGTTTCTTCAAACGAAAGTGCTTACTACTGGAGCGTTAATGCTGGAAAAAAAGTTGTGTTTTTAAACCTCAAAAAAAACGATGATTTAGTTAAGCTCTATAAAATTATTGAAACCGCTGATATTGTGATTTCTAATTACAAAAAAGGCGACGACATAAAGCTTAAAGTGGACTATGACACGTTAAAAAATATAAATTCAAAAATAATTTACGCATCGATTAATGGGTTTGGGACTAACAGTTTGCGAACTGCCTACGATCTTATTTTACAAGCCGAGAGTGGCTTTATGTTTATAAATGGAGAAAAAGATTCAGCTCCCTTAAAAATGCCTGTGGCGCTTATCGATATTTTGGCGGGTCATCAATTAAAGGAAGCTATTCTTATTGCACTCATTAAAAGATCGCAAACTAACCAAGGGATAAACGTGTCCGTTTCATTATTCGAGACAGCAATTTCATCACTGTCAAATCAGGCAACTAACTGGCTTATAGCGAACGAATTGCCAACGGCAAATGGATCGTTGCACCCGAATATTGCGCCTTACGGAGAAATTTTTAAAACTAAAGACGAACACTTGATAACCTTTGCGATTGGAAGCGATGGTCAGTTTCAAAATTTATGTAAAATACTTGGATTAAATCTTTACAACCAATCCAATTACGCAAGCAATCAGTTGCGCATTAAAAATCGTGAAAATTTATTCAAGATTTTGGAAATCGAAATTAAAAAGCAACTATTTACGAACCTTTACGAAAGTTGTATCACACAACAAATTCCTATTGGTAAAATAAGAAGCCTGAAGGACGTTTTTGAATTACCCGAAGCGCAAAAAATGCTAAACACTTTTGCCCATAACAACAAAATGCTTACAAGTGTGAAATCGATTGGTTTTACTTTACATGAATAACATTTTTAGTTTAACGCGGCTATAAATTAGAGTTAGCCTAGCAGATATGAGTTTCTTTCAAACATGCGTGAAGGATTGCAGTGAAAATCCTTCACAAATTTTCTGCGGAGATTGTAGCGGAAAGCCTGACCTGCAAGGAACGCCAAAAAAAATGTAAAACTTTCACAATCGTTTAATTTCGTAAAGTTTTCTCTTTTAACGCCATTGCCGATAATATTTGATGGTAATGCGTATTATTTGTAAACTTGTCATATTAAAATCGTAACATGCACAAAACACTTTTCGTACTTTTTATTTTATCAATTTTAGCTGTGACAGGTCGTAGCCAAACTAAAGATACCTTGTTGCTTATGAATGGAAATTTTGTGGTGGAAAAAGTAATTGATACATTAATTGGCGCTGTAACTATTATGGATCCCGCAAAAACCGGACAAAAATTACATTACGAATACGACCAGATATATTGTGTTAAATATGCCGCCGGCTTTATTGATTATTATTACAGGCAGGATAGTGTGTTAGGAAATTATTTTACGCGCGATGAAATGGAATACTACATTTACGGCGAGCGTGATGCACGTAAAGGTTTTAAAGCACGTGGCTCATTAATTGGTTCAGGTGCGGTTGGTTTAGTTAGCGGAGGTTTAGGTATATTTTTTGCACCGCTTTTTCCCATTGCTTACATGGGACTCAGTGGAATACCAAAAGTAAAAATTAAACACAGTACTATTAGCAACCCCAATTTTATTGAGCATGATGCTTATATCCTGGGTTACGAGCGGGTGGCGAGAAGCAAGAGGCGAATACAGGCTATAATTGGCGGAACCATTGGTTTGGCGGTGGGTTATGGATTATACTTTACCGTACTAAAAAATAATTTACCCGGCACTTTAAAAATTAGTTTTTAAAAAGTATTGGATGCAGAAAAAAATTTTATTATTAGGGTCGGGAGAGTTAGGAAAAGAATTGGTAATTGCCTTACAACGCTTAGGCCAATACGTAATTGCAGTTGATTGTTATGAAGGTGCTCCCGCAATGCAAGTTGCGCAAAGATTTGAAGTGATTGATATGCTCGATAGTACTGCCCTTGATGAAGTTGTAGCTAAACACAAACCCGATTTGATTGTTCCTGAAATTGAAGCCATCCGTACCGAGCGTTTTTTTGATTACGAGAAACAAGGTATAATGGTTGTGCCAAGCGCAAAGGCCGCCAACTTCACCATGAACCGTAAAGCTATCCGCGATCTCGCTTCCAAAAAACTCGGATTAAGAACAGCCCGATATTTATACGCAACAACACTCGAAGGTTTTAAAAAAGCGGTTTCCAAAATTGGGGTACCTTGCGTGGCGAAGCCTTTAATGAGTAGCAGCGGTAAGGGCCAAACCGTTATAAAAAATGAAACCGAAATTGCTTCTGCTTGGAACAATGCAATGGAAGGATCACGTGGGGATTATAAAGAAGTAATAGTAGAGGAGTTTATAAAATTTAATGCCGAAGTAACACTGCTAACCGTTACACAGAAAAATGAAAAGACCTTATTTTGCCCGCCTATTGGACACAGACAGGAGCGCGGCGATTATCAGGACAGCTGGCAACCTTGCGCTTTAACCGAGAAAGACCTACTGGATGCTCAAGTAATGGCAGAAAAAATAACCAAAGAATTAGGTGGGGCTGGTTTATGGGGTGTAGAATTTTTCTTAACCGATAAAGGAATATATTTTTCAGAGCTATCGCCCCGCCCGCACGATACAGGAATGGTTACCTTAGCCCGTACGCAAAATTTAAATGAGTTTGAGTTGCATGCCCGCGCTATATTAGGTTTACCGATTCCCGAAATAACACTTGAAAGGTGTGGTGCCTCAGCCGTGGTTTTAGCTGATACTTTTGGTACGCCTGCGTACGCGGGAATTGAACTGGTTTTGCAAAACACGAACACTGATGTGCGAATTTTTAATAAACCAACTACAAAACCTTATCGCAGAATGGCAGTTGTATTAACACATGATAACGCTGGCACTGATGTTAATGTAGTAAAAGAAAAAGCAATTGCTTACGCAAAACTTTTAACGGTATCCGTAAAACAATGAAGGCTTTTTATATTTTAATATTTATAAACTATAAAATAATACTCTTTGGCCAAGTTATTATTTTTCCAGAGCATTTACAAAAAACCCAAATCGCAAAGTTGCAATTACATGATTCGCTGGTATATTATCAATGCCACGTTGATGAAGCCAGTCAGGAACTTACAACAAGTAGCGGCCAAAAGATCACTTCAAAAAAACGAAAAGTTACCATTACGGAAAAGTACGTGATTTTGAAAGCAGATAATTTTTATACCTGTAAATATTTTACGTCGCCAATAACGAACTATCCCAATAAAAAATTTCCTTACCTCACTCTATATGAAGTAACGAATTGGAACTTTGAACTTAAAAAAATGAAAAATCTAACCGTTCAAGAAACGCTTCTGGTTGCGGCTCTCGAAAAAAAAACACATCCAATAGTTCATTTTGAATTAAACATTAATAAAAGTTGTGCGAACGAAATAATTATTGTTTCAAAAAAAGATAAAGAGCAGTTTCTCGTGGAAGGCAATTATTTTTTGAGTAAGATCCTGAATTTGAACTAATATGAACCCTTAAACTTTCACTTTGAGTGCAAGTGGGCTATAGAAAGTTCTCAATACGGTTTACGAAAATGCAGAACACTCGAACTGACATGGAACATATTTACAGCGGTCACTTCAAGTGTTTTCCGCCTGCCTTTTGCAAAAACTTCGTTATAGATCGCTTTTTTTATTCTCAAAATTAAAAAACAGTTTACGATGTTGTTCCTTAAATATTTTTTCCATTAATAATTTAATCGGAAACAAAGATTTAAATTTTACAGTTTCATGCACTTCAGTGCCGTTAATTATCGATTTTAAATTAAATTGCATTTCTATTTGGGTAAATTTTAAAACAGTGGCGTTTATTATCACCTTTTGTTCTTTTTCATTTGCATTTACCACTGCGTGATAAGTAAAGGTTATGGGAATAAACCCAAATTTTAAAGTTTCGTAAACTTTGTAAGTATGCCTCTTAAGTTCTTCAATTTTAAAAATTACCGGGTGCACTGATGCAAATTTTTGCATGTCAGATAAATGTTCGTATACAAAATGCACGGGCTTATTTACAATGTAGATTACATCCATATCCTAAAAAGTTATTGAGTTAAAAGAAACGATACAAAAAGCAATCCTTCTGCCGTTCTAAACTCGTCTCAAAAATTGATTTCAGTAAAATAATTTAAGTGGAGATGCTAAAATAAATTCTTAAGAATTGTTCGTTTAATTATCACGTTTCTTTAACCATTCAGTTACTGCCGGTGCTAACTCTTTTTGTGAGCGACTTCCTACAAAAACACCAATGTGTCCACCTTTAAAACTGTAGAGTTCTTTATCTTTTGAACCAACGTAATCGTTCAAAGGTATCGTTGCGGCCGGGGGTACTAGATGATCTTCGGTTGCATAAATATTCATTAATGGTGATGTCAGGTTCTTTAAATTAACTTTCTTCCCTCCTATTTCAAGTTCGCCCTTTATCAATTTATTTTCTTGGTAAAGGTCCGTCATAAATTGTTTGTAACACTCCCCTGCCTGATCAGGACTTTCGGCAATCCACTTTTCCATTCTCAAAAAATTAAGTAATTTTTCTTTATCATCAAGCGAGCCTGCAAGCGTTTGTTGTTTTTGCAATTTCATCATCGGTTTCAACATATCAAAACCCTGGTTCAGAAATTCGCCTGGAATTATACCGTTAAAGCCATCTACAAGTTTTTCAAAATCCATATCCTTTGCCCATTTAAACAGTAGGCCATCGTTAGTGCTAAAATCAACGGGTGTAACATGTGTAACCAAATTTTTTACCTTACCCGGATAAAGAGCTGAATAAATAACGCTAAAAGTTCCACCCTGACAAATACTTAAAATGTTTATTTTTTCAACCCTATTTTTTTTACGAATGAAATCAACGCAATTATTTAAATATCCATTAATATAATCATCCATGGATGTATACCGATCAGCCTTTGACGGGTTGCCCCAATCAATTAAATACACATCAAGGCCGGCGTTAAGTAAATTTTTAATGTAACTGCGATCCGGTTGTATATCGAGCATTTTATAGGTATTCACCAATGCGTACACAATTAATACAGGGGTTTTATAGGTTGCTTCAGTATCCCGATTGTATCTGTAAAGCGTCAGTTTATCTTCTGTGTAAACTTGTATTTTTGGCGTGAATGCAATCTCTACTTCTTCAATTTCATTTAAAGTATGATAGCTTTTTAGCATTTTAGTGCTTACACTATTAATTTCATCTATTAGATTGTTTTCCATAATAATAAAGTTTTTTTATTCATAAAAAAGGCTGCCCACAAACACATTGGCAGCCTCCTATTAATTGTGCTATAAACACAAGCAAGAAATTTTATTTCTTTTTAGCTTTTGCTGCTTTATCTTCATCAAATACCTCAACCGAAGCCGCGTGTTGCATAGCCAACTTTGTTTGAAGTTCCTTTACAGTTTTTTTGAGTTCGTGCATGGTTTTATAAACTTCTTCCATTTCACTTTTAAAAGCGACAGGATATTGCTCAAAAACATTTTCAAACTGTTTTTGGAAATGTTTTTTTACGTCCATAGTTAACGCCAATGCTTCCGCTTTTACTTTCGAAAATTCATCAGTCGCAAAAAGATCAGTAAAAGTTTTTTCATTTGTTTTAACCCACTCTGCATACATTTCCTGCGCTGTTGGCAAAGTAAATGATCCGGCAGTTAGATTTTTGTATTTATCTTTTGTTTCTTCTGCAAGTTTTTCCATTGATACTTGCATCGTTTTGTATAGTTGCGATTGGAGCTCCGATTGTTTAATACTAAACTCAGTAACTTTATCCATTAAAGCGATCGTAGTTTCAACATTTTCTTTTTCTTTACCGGGATTTACAAGCTTAAGTAAAGGCTCAAAAGTTTTTCCAAAAACATTATTCATTTTTGTGTAAAGATCTTTCATGTTTTCCGAATTACCCGAAAACATTTCAGGAAATTGCGATGACATGTTCTGCATTTGGTTAATGTATTCTTTTCCTAAACCGTTTTGATTTACAAAAAAGTTTTGCATTTGGTGTGTAGCGTTTTCAAAAACATCTTTTAAACTATTTTGATTGAAGAATGAACCAAACATTTGTTCAGTCATTCTTTTATAATTATCAGCAGCATAAATGTTTTTCCATGTATCCATACTGAAATCAGAACCTTTTATTGCAGTCATCATAGGCTGAAACATATCCTGAACTTTCATAAACATTTGCCCGCCTTCGTACATGTTTTTAAACATATCTTTATTAAAAGGATTTTTCATGTTTCCCGAAAAACTTTCGTATGATGTGTTTAATGAATTCATCCAGCTGTTATAAACGTTAGTCCAGGCGTTATTCATTGTAGAAAAACTATTGTTGTAATCATTAGCAGTTTTGCCATAGTTAACCATCGAATTATAAATGCTTTGGTTAAAATCTGTCATTTGTTTTAAACCTGCCATTTGCTGAGTATACCAGTTTTTCAGAAACTCTTCAGGCTTACCATTTCCAAAAGGATTAGCGCCATTGCTGTTCATTCCACCAAACATTGCTGTTTGTTTTTCTAGCATTTCTTTATAAATATTTTGCGTATCGGCCATTGGATTGCCTGATGTAAACGCGCTTTGAAATTTTTTCGCAGAATCCATCCATGCGCTCATCGCATTACTTTGCGCATCGATCACCGTGTCAATAATTGGGTTGTTTGTTTTCATTTTAAATGGTGTTTTGTAAATATTAATAATTAAGTCTTACTAACTGAAAATCAGCTGGTTAAAACCTAATTTTCAATTCTCGTGCAAATGTCGGCATTTTTTAGCATACATGTCAAGTAAATTGGTATTAAATAATTGTTAAATAGTCGAAATATTTAATTGTTTAGTCTAAATCGAAATAAGTTTTAAAAAGTTTGACTTTATCATTTTTTTTTTTGAAAATTACGTGAAAGAAACAAAATGATAGAGACAGGCAATACTTACACTCACGATTTTAAATTTACCCAAGACGAAGTAAATCGTTTTGCCGAAGTTACAGGCGATAAAAATCCGGTACACACAGATGCAGAGTTTGCCGCTAAAACAATGTTTAAAAAACCCATTATGCATGGGATGCTTGGCGCCGCGTTGTTTAGCAAAGTATTTGGCGTTCTATTTCCGGGCGAAGGAACAATTTATTTAAAACAATCATTAAGTTTTTTAAAGCCCATGTATGTGGAAGTTGACTACGAAGCATCTTTTATTGTAAAAGAAGTTATTAAAGATAAACACCGCGCAATTATAGAAACACTTATCAAAGACAAAACGAGCGGTAATGTTTGCACGAGTGGTGAAGCAACGGTGATGAATGTGGATAAGATATAAAATTTGAGATGGGAGAATAGGAAATTGAAGATGTGAAAAAAAGTATAAAGATTTAAAAAATATTAAAACCTGATGAATAAAGAAAATAATAAACGCACCGTTTTAGTCACTGGAGCTACAGGTGGCCTTGGAACCGCTATGTGTAAGAAGTTACAAAAAGATGGTTATACTGTACTAGGAAATTACCATACAAAAGAAAAAGCGGATAAATGGATTTTAGATAGAAAAGCTGAAGGTTTTGAAATTGAATTATTTTATGGCGATGTGAGTGATTTTGACAGCGCCGGAAAAATGATTAAAGAAATTGAAGCAAAATACGGACACGTTGATACACTGGTAAATAACGCAGGTATAACGCGCGATGGCAGATTAATAAATATGAAAGTTGAAGACTGGCACGCAGTTATTAGTACCAATTTAAATTCGGTTTTTAACTGTACCAAACATGTTATACAAGGAATGATTGATCGTAACTTTGGGCGTATTATAAATATTTCTTCTGTCAATGGTCAACGCGGTCAATTCGGACAAACAAACTATTCGGCCGCAAAAGCCGGTATGCACGGATTTACAAAATCATTATCCATGGAAGTTGCAAAATACGGAGTTACGGTAAATACAATTTCCCCCGGTTACATCGGAACAGATATGGTTATGGCAGTGCCCGAAAAAGTTTTAAATCAAATAGTTGCTCAAGTTCCATTAGGTCGGCTTGGGGGCACGCATGAGGTAGCCCATTTAGTTTCGTTTTTAGCAAGTGAAGAAACAAGTTTTATTACCGGGGCAAACTATAGCATTAATGGGGGCCAACACGTTTACTAACTTTTAAAACGGAGTAAAGTTTAAAATCAATTAAGAAGGTAGTTCGCAAACCGTTGTACTTAAAATTACTGTTTTGAGGTATTAACGGCATTTGTTCTTTTCTTTACAATTTTACTTACACGGTAAATCATAAAAATACATACGGTGGTAATTGCCACCATAACATAACCCAGTGTATCATAATGCTCGAGCGGACTAATATTATTTTTTTGATAAACAATTAAACCACTTACTCCGGCTGCTAATCCTCCGGCCATTTGTTGTAACGAAGAATTAATGCTCATAAACGCCCCCCTATCATGCATTTCAGGCAAGGAAGTTGCTAACGCCATTGAAGGAACCATGCGACTCATAATACCAATCATCATCATTACATTCACTAACATCACAACCCAAAGTGGCGAAGGTGTAAGATTTGTATAAAATATAACAACAATAATCAACCAAACCGAAGCAGCTGTAAACAATTTAAATTTGTCAACCTTATCACTAAATTTTCCGATAAAGGGCATGATGATTAATGTTGCAATACCGGCAACCATAAATAACAATGGCAGCTGTTCTTTGGTTAAGTGCAAATTATTAATTGCAAACGCGCTGCCCCAAGGCATCATCATAAAACCTCCCAATGATAGTAATGCAGTGGCCAAAAACCCAACTCTATACTCTCGGTTAGCCAATGTTGCCAGCAAATGTTTGATAGGATTGTTTTTGTTTTTTATTTCCAGATGTTTGGTGATGGGTTCCATTTTAAAGATGATTACAACCCAAATTAAAAACGCTAAAACAACGATCATCAAAAACGGAGACTGCCATCCCCATTTATTCGCAATGTATAAACTAATCGGTATTCCTAAAACCTGGCTTGCGCCGAA
>JAYTBK010000290.1:0-3806 GCA_043737035.1 Bacteroidota bacterium
TAGAACACGGGCGTTTTTAAAAGTTCAGGATGGCTGCGATTACAGTTGTACGTTTTGCACAATTCCTATGGCACGCGGTAAAAGCAGAAGTGATACAATTGAAAACACCATTGCAAACGTTCATCAAATTGCATTAACTGGTGTGAAAGAAATAGTTTTAACAGGCGTGAACCTTGGCGATTTTGGATATACAGAAACGCTTACTGATGATATAAAAAAAAGGAAGGCGTATAATTTTCTTGATCTTATTAAACAACTTGATACAATCTGTTCAATTGAGCGCTTCCGGATTTCTTCCATCGAACCAAATTTGCTAACGGATGAAGTGATTGATTTCGTTGCGCAATCAAATCGCTTTGTGCCTCACTTTCACATTCCTCTGCAAAGTGGGAATAATAAAATTTTAGCGGCCATGAAACGACGTTACCAACGTGAGCTTTATCAAAACCGCATTTCTAAAATAAAATCGGTTATGCCTAACTGCTGTATCGGCGTGGATGTTATTGTTGGCTTTCCGGGCGAAACCGAACAATATTTTAATGATACCTACGATTTTATAAATGCGCTCGATGTTTCATACCTGCATGTGTTTACTTACGGCGAACGTGATAATACAGAAGCAATATCGCTTAGCAACCCCGTTACAATGCAGCAGAGAAAACAGCGTAATAAAATGCTTAGAATATTATCAGCTAAAAAACTGCGTCATTTTTACGAGCAAAATATTAATAAAGAATGTTCGGTTCTTTTTGAGCATGAAAGTAAAGACGGCAATATGTGCGGCTTCACTCAAAATTATGTAAAAGTATCGCACCCTTACGATGCCACTTTGGTAAATCAATTGGTGCCCGTTAAAACCATCGCTATTAACGAAAATGGTTTAATGGAAGCTAAACAAATTAATGTGTTCGTATAATTACTGCAGTTAGCGAACCACGCGGCGGAGTAACTCTTAAATTTGATTTACCATGAACAACGTGTAATTCGTAAAATGCCCGACTTAAAAATTTTTATAAAAATAGTTATGAGTTTTGTTTGAGTAACCAACTTATGGCGTCACTCTCATTATTAAAGGCTTTAGTTGGTTTTTTTGGCTTATCAAATTTTAAATAAAAGCTAACCAATATTTTGTGTGCGAGATTTGTGATTACCATTGCATCAGCAATCGTAAATTGCAAGCCTTCATCACTTGCCGAAAATTCGCGGGCGCCGGTATCAAACTGAGTAGCGTATTCGGGAATCATCAAAATCCGAGCGGGTGTTCCGTTTGTCACAACACCAATTGCGTTATTAACTTCGCGGCATTCGTCTACACCAATCGAATACGAATCGTTAAATTTAACACGCACAATATTGTTTTCAAGCATTTCCACTTTAGCATAAGCAAGATCAACAATACTTCTTGTATCAACCATTGCCTAAATTTATAAGAATTTTTTAAAGAAACAAATCGACAGACGCAATGTTTACTTATGATCGTAAATATCTGTCGACATTATTAAGTTTGTTTTAGTAAGCGCTTCATATCCGCCGAGTACGTTAAAAACGTGTTGGTATCCGTTCTTTTTAAGTAAAGATGCAGCGATCATGCTTCGGTAACCGCCTGCACAGTGTACAAAATAGCCTTTTTCTTTTTCCAAACCGGTTTGCCAGCTATTAATAAAATCAAGCGGATGCGACTTCACTCCATTGATGTGGCCGGTTGCAAATTCGCCGGGTTTCCGCACATCGAGTATATTTTCCGGATCGATATGTTTATTACAAAACTCTTCGGCACTCACTAAATTAATTACTTCCGTATTATTTCCTTCAGTCACCCATGCATCGATGCCTCCATCAAGGTAACCGGAACAATTATCGTAACCAACGCGACTAAGCCGCATAACGGTTTCCGCCTCTCTGCCTACAGGCGCAACAATAACAATTGCTTGGGTGAGATCGGGAATTAGAGCGCCAACCCATGGGGCAAACTGTCCGTCTATACCAATAAAAACACTCCCCGCAATATGGCCTGCAGCAAACTCATCGGGAGAACGAACATCTAAAATGAGGGCGTTTTGATTATCCGAAAGCTTTATAACTTCCTTAACGGTTAGCGCCCTGCTTCCCTTTTCAGTTACTTCGTCAAAGTTGCTATAACCGGTTTTATTTAACTCCGCGTTTTTCGAAAAATATTGTGGCGCCGGCAAAATATCTGTTGTAAGTTGTTGAATAAATTCAGATTTAGAAATATTGCCCAACGCATAATTTGTTTTTTTCTGATTTCCTAACGTGTCAAATGTTTGTCTACTTATATTTTTACCACAAGCAGATCCGGCTCCATGCGCAGGATATACTATAACATCGTCGGGCAAGCCCATTATTTTATTACGGAGCGAATCATACAACATTCCAGCGAGATCTTCCTGCGTTAAATTAGAAGCTATTGCCAAATCGGGCCTGCCTACATCACCGATAAATAAAGTATCGCCGGTAAAAATTGAATGAGGCTTCTTAGTTTCGTCGAGCAACAAAAACGTTGTCGATTCCAAAGTATGGCCGGGTGTGTGAAGCGCTTTAACTGTTAGTTTTCCAAGTTTAAACTCCTCACCGTCGATAGCATTAATGCATTTAAAAAGTGTGGCTGCATTAGGACCAAAAATAATTTCGGCCCCAGTGTTTTTTGCAAGATCAAGATGGCCTGAAACAAAATCTGCATGAAAATGTGTTTCAAAAATAAATTTTATTTCGGCGCCATTCTTTTTAGCAAGTTCGATGTAAGGTTTATAATCACGCAAAGGATCAATTATAGCAGCCTCATTACCGCTCTGTATGTAGTAAGCTCCTTGCGCGAGGCAGCTTGTATATAGTTGTTCTACCAGCATATTAATGTTTTCCAAAGCTAATGAAATTATTACCTAATAAAAATTGTTTAGTGATAAGGTTTGACGATAAGTTATTGCTTTTTAGATGACAGAACTTTTTTTTACGGCTCTTGTCAGTTCGAATGGTTTGCTTTTCGCGAACGATTATTCCATGTCAGTTCAAATGTTCTGCTTTTCGCAGAACGTATCGAGAACAATTCATAACAGATTTATCCTTACAATTTTTGCTAGAAGCAAGCAAAAACAACTCGGAGTGACAAATGATTTTTTTAAAGAATATATTTTTTCTTATTACTAAGATAAATCCTACTTTACATCGCTAACAATGTTGCTTGCTTCAAAAATATAATTATCCTTTTGGATATTTTTTATCCAACGATTTTCCTTATTCAATTTTATTGTGTCGCCTGCAATTGCTTCGGAATCTGCGCTGGGGAGTTCGGCTTTAAAACCTTTTATCGGTAGTTTTAACTCGTCATAGCGTTTATTTTTTTCACGCATCGCCTTATTTTCAGCGCGGTATTTAATAAGGTTCAACGTGTATTTTGAATCATCGCGCCTGTCTTTAAATTCTTTCGATTCCGTATCAATTAATTTAAAAGCGCTATTGGATTTTAAACGGTCGTTGTTTGCTTTTTTTACTTTTTCGTAATTTATTCCGGTATATTCCGCATACGTTGCCTTCGAAATTTCGTCCCACGAGAGTGGATGGTCGAGGTCTTTTTCACCCATATCAATATACGCGTAAACATCGGGTAACATTACGTCGGGCACTACGCCTTTTAATTGAGTAGCACCGCCATTGATGCGGTAAAATTTTTGCATGGTAATTTTTACGGATCCTATTGGTCGCAAGGTGTCAAATTGTGGCAATAAATATTGATCGAGGTCTATGAACGATTGCACTGTTCCCTTACCAAAACTTTGGGTACCAACTATAAT